>JABHVE010000023.1 GCA_018658465.1 Alphaproteobacteria bacterium | reverse complement strand
TCTCGCCCTAGTCCCGCCGATGCCGTTTGTGATTCAGGCGGGAATTACCGCGGCCCTATACCCGCTGGGTTCATGGGTGTTTAACCGCGTGGCCCAGGTGGCCGCCGGGGCGGAATAACCATGGCCGAGGACAGCGGCCGGTACAAATCGTTTACCCGCCGGGCGCTGCTGATCGGTGGCACCCAAGCCGCTTTGTTGGCGGCTTTGTCCGGGCGGCTTTATTACCTGCAAGTGGTCAGGTCAGACCAATACCGCATGCTAGCGGACGAAAACCGTATCAGCTTGCGGCTGTTGGCCCCGCCACGGGGACAAATCTTGGACCGGGATGGGTTGGTGCTTGCCACCAACCAGCAAAACTACCGGGTTCTAATCATTCCGGAACAAACCAAGCTGGGTGACGAAGAAATTGAAGTGTCATTGGCGCGTACACTGGACGCTTTGGAACCTTTGATCCCGATCAGCGACCGCCAACGGGATCGCATCGTTCGCGAGGTTTCTCGAAAAAGAAATTTTGTGCCGGTCACCGTTGTGGAAAATCTGACCTGGGAGGAATTCAGCCGGGTCAATGTGCGATCGCCGGATTTGCCGGGGGTGATCCCCGATGTGGGGGAAACCCGGTTTTACCCCCAAGGGGCATCCCTGGCCCATTTGGTGGGGTACGTGGCGTTGGTATCGGAAAACGATGATACCGACGACCCCTTGTTGACCCTGCCGGGGTTCCGCATCGGTCGCACCGGTGTTGAGCGCATGAGCGACTTGTCGTTGCGGGGAAAAGCCGGGGCGAGCCATGTAGAGGTCAACGCCCACGGTCGGGTGATCCGGGAATTAGAGCGCAGCGAAGGCCAACCTGGCGCGGATTTGGTTTTGACGTTAGATTCAAATCTGCAACAAACAACGACCGCGCGCCTGGGCAATGAAAGCGCCGGTGCAGTGGTCATGGACATTTGGTCCGGCGATATTTTGGCCATGGCATCGACCCCAGGGTTCGATCCAAACGCATTCAATTACGGATTGGCTCAAGACGAATGGGATCGGTTGGTGACCGATACCCGCAAGCCTTTGACCAACAAGGCCCTGAGTGGCCAATATCCACCGGGGTCGGCGTTCAAGATGATTGTGTCCCTGGCGGCATTGGAGGCCGGGATCGTCAATCCGGGGCACCGGGTGTTCTGCCCAGGCGAAGTGGAGTTGGGAAACCAAACCTTTCACTGTTGGAAGCGCGGCGGCCATGGGGACATGACCATGACCTCGGCCACCGAACAATCATGTGACGTGTATTTCTATGACATCGCCCGGCGCACCGGCATCGACAAAATTTCTGAAATGGCCAAGCGATTTGGCCTAGGCACTACAGTTGATTTTGGTCTGGGGGTTGAACGATCTGGCCTGGTGCCGTCGCGGGAATGGAAGCTGGCGCGCACCGGCGAACGTTGGCAAGTGGGCGAAACGTTGATCACTGGTATTGGCCAGGGGTTCGTTTTGACCACCCCAGCGCAGCTAGCAGTGATGACAGCGCAAATTGCCAACGGCGGCCTACGGGTAACGCCGCGATTGATCAAGCCGGCGGACCCGGTGGAAGAAGCCCGCGTCGACGGCGGGCTGGATGTGGAGGCGGATCAAGACCCCAGGTCCTTGGGAATTTCCGCCAGCGCCATGGCTGTCATTCACGGGGGCATGGATGCGGTGGTGAACAATCCACGCGGCACGGCATACCGGTCACGCATCACCCAAGCGGGGTTCGAGATGGCCGGAAAGACCGGAACGTCGCAAGTGCGGCGAATTACTGAAGCCGAGCGTGAAGCCGATCGCGGGGTCAACGAAATCCCGTGGGCCGAGCGCGATCATGCGGTTTTCGTCGGGTACGCGCCCATATCCGCCCCGCGCTATGCGATCTCGGTGGTGGTTGAGCACGGCGGCGGCGGTGCCTCCATGGCCGCACCCATTGCCCACGATGTGATGTTAGAGGCACAAAGATTGGGAGCGGCCCGAGATCGGCGTCAGGCGGCCGAGGTAGATGCGCCCCCAGAGCGGGAGGGCTAGTCCCATGGTCGAAACCGGATTGCGATTGGCGAAGCCCGAATTGACCTTGGGCAAAAAAATCGTGGGGATTAGCTGGCCCTTAGTCTTTCTGATTTTGATTACGGCTGGGTTGGGGTTGGCAGTTTTGTACTCGGTGGCCGATGGGGCTGTGGATACTTGGGTGCGCGCCCAGTCCATCCGTATTGGCATCGGCCTTGTGCTGATGTTCGCCATTGCCTTGGTGGATATCCGATTGTTTTTACGCCTGGCCTATGTGGGCTATTTCGGTGCCTTGATTTTGTTAATCGCAGTGGAGGTGGCGGGCAGCATTGGCATGGGGGCTCAGCGGTGGCTGGAAATCGGTGGCCTTCGAATTCAGCCATCGGAATTAATGAAAGTCGCCTTGGTACTGGCTCTGGCGCGGTATTTTCACGAACGCTCCATGGAGGAAGTGCACAAATTGCGGTGGCTTTTTATTCCCGTTGCCATGATTGCCGCTCCTGCTCTGCTGGTGATCCGCCAACCCGATCTTGGGACGGCATTGCTGCTGATATTTGGTGGCGGCGTCATGTTTATCCTGGCCGGGGTGCGTTTGCGGGTTTTCGCCGTGGTGGCCGTCGCAGTGGTCGGCGCCATCCCTTTTTTGTGGCGGTCGTTGCGGGGTTACCAGCGCGACCGCATCCTGACGTTTTTGGATCCCGAACGGGACCCTTTGGGGGCGGGGTATCACATCATCCAGTCCAAAATCGCGTTGGGCGCGGGCGGGGTGTTTGGTCGCGGGTTTAGGGAAGGCACCCAAAGCCAGCTCAACTTTTTGCCGGAATCCCAGACCGATTTTATTTTCACCACTTTGGCCGAGGAATTCGGTCTAGTCGGCGGGTTAGGTCTGTTGGGTTTGTACACATTGATGCTCGCCCTGTCGGTGATCATCGCACTGCGTTCGCGCAATCATTTTGGTCGCCTGTTGGCCTTGGGGCTGGGTGCCACGTTCTTTTTCTACGTGTTCATCAACATTGGCATGGTCACCGGATTGCTTCCTGTGGTGGGGGTTCCCCTGCCGTTGGTGTCCTTTGGCGGGACGGCCATGGTCACATTGCTGGCGGGTTTCGGCCTGATGTTGAGCGTGCATATTCACCGGGAAGTGCTGATTCCCCGTCGTCTTGGCGGCACGTTCAGCTAGGTCTGGGCATTAATTTGCCCCTATGCCGGATTTGTTGCCCATTGGCGCTTCCACACCCCGCACCAGCCCTGGTATACAGCGCCGGTGGGGCGCGTAGCTCAGTTGGCAGAGCAGCTGACTCTTAATCAGCGGGTCCGGGGTTCGAGTCCCCGCGCGCCCACCAATAAAATCAAGGACTTAGCTGAAACCGGCTCGGTCCTTGTTTCTGGGCAGCACCCACATAGCAGCCACGCTAAGGGGGATTCGTTTTTACGGTGTTGGTGCGGCCGGGCCCGGGGGTGCCGACACAGCAAGGGCACTCGGCCGAAACAAAATCATGGTGGATGGGGCGAGCGCCAATATAGTGATCGTCGACGTTTGCGACGTCCCGACTCCCTGGCACAATGCTCACCAACCCGATCATGTCGGGGCCGGGCGGAAAATCGGAAATCCCAGATGCGATCCAGCCTAAAGATTTTCTATGCAGCAATGTGGTTTGTGAGTGCGTTTGCTGTTTGGCCAGCCCAAACCCAGACGCCGGTTTCTCCGCCTCCAGACATGACTTTTTTCGTCACCAGCGTCGGCATTGGCGACGGCGCCAACCTTGGTGGTCTGGCGGGCGCCGACGCCCATTGTTTGCACTTGGCCAACGCTGTGGGGGCCGGGGCAAAACCGTGGCATGCCTATTTGAGCCATCAGCTTATGAATGGGGTGGGTCAAATCGACGCCCGTGACCGCATTGGTAATGGTCCGTGGCACAACGCCGTCGGTGTGGAAATTGCCGCCAACGTGGACGCCCTTCATGGGGACGGCAACCACGTCAATGCCGCGACGGCATTGACCGAGCGTGGTGAACCAGTTGATGGCGATAACGATCGCACCAGCCGCCACGACATTCTGACGGGGACAAAGCCTGACGGCACATCCTATGACGAGGATTACGACAAAACCTGTGGCAATTGGACGTCAAACAGTCCCGGGGAAGCCATGGTTGGGCACCACGATTTAGTGGCCGATATGACCCGGCCCAATTCTTGGAACAATGCCCATGTCATCGGGTGCAGCCAATCGAATTTGGCCAGGACTGGCGGCGAAGGTTTGTTTTATTGTTTTGCGGTGATCGAGGGCTGATTGGATGTTCAGGCCTAGGGTCGGGTTACGTTCCCTGGCTCTTTTTCGATCTGAATTTTCGCCAGAACGTCTTGGCTGTACGAAAGTTCTTCGTCTCCCGTGGGGAAGCCGCTGAAATTCAACAAGTAGGTCAGCACATCGATCACTTGCTGAGGGGAAAGAGAGCTGGGTTCGTCCGCCGGCATGAACTCGGTAATGAAGGCGAAAAGGTCAGCAAGATTAACGCCGTTAATCAGGGCAATGAAATCTGGGCCGCCAATGGCTGGGATCATGTCGCCGTTACCAGCCAAATTCCATTCGTGGCAGTGAAAGCAAAATTGGCCGTAAGTTGCCTCGCCGCGCTTGGATACGATATGTTGAAAAACTCCAAAAAACGGATCCTGCGGTCCGGCGCGATCATCGCTTTGGAGCATCACGAGAAATGGGATGGTAGTGGCTATCCCCACCAGAAAAAGGGCTCCGAGATCGAACTGCTGGGCCGGATTACTGCCGTGGCCGATGTGTTCGACGCGGTGGGGTCCGAGCGCTGCTACAAAAAGGCGTGGCCATTGGACGAGGTGCTGGACTTGCTGGAAAAGGGTAGGGACTCGCATTTCGACTCGTCCGTTATAGATGTGTTCATGGGAAATTTGGACAAGATCACCAACATCCGCGACAGGTACTCGGATGCCCCGCACTGAGGTACCTGGCAATGCGGAAAAAGCGGCCCGGTGAAAAGCCGGGCCGTTATTTTATGGGGTGTCGAAGGCCACTTTTTATGGGCTGTCGAAGGCGACTTTTTATGGGCTGTCGAAGGCGACAGTGGCTCTGGCCGCACTCAGAAGGGCGCGGCCCCAGGGGGCCGGAATGGTCGGGGATTGCCCCGGTCCTGTGACGATTGTTCCCGCGTCAATTTGGTTCAGCTCCACCGTTCCATCGGCGTTCGAAACCGTTGCCAGATTGCCGTCCAACAACACCACTCGGAATTGGTCGTCCAAGGTTCCCCCCCAAACAGTTGTGCCGCGAATCCCGATGGTCGCCACGGGTGTTTGAACGGTCATGTCGCCATTGTCAGCCATCGCAATTGCTCCAGATACTGCCAAAAATGCGCCTTCCATCAAGCGTATCGTTGCTTTGGGCCGGGTTCCGGCGCCGCCAAATGTATAGTCGACGATCACAAAAGATGATTGTTCTGCCAAGGTAAAAATCGCTTCATCCCGCATGCGAATTTCCAAACGGGAGCCCTCACCAGTGGACAGAATATCGCCAACGAAAACCTCCGCCCCAGGGGTCAGTGGTCGGACATTGGCGTTTTGAACCGCCAGCGCCTGGCCTTGGATCCGATCGACAACCCCCGCCGGGATCGGCTGGGCCGCCGCAAATGGGGCCATAAACAGCGCCATTAGCAAGGCAAACGTCGCCGCCACGGGCAAAAATTTGGGGGGAAAGCTGTTATTTCGTTCCATTGCCCGATATTTCTATCTGATTCCGGGGCTGCGGCCCACCTTTCCCGGCCGGACTGCTAAAATACCCGGTATGGTCGCCCCCGCCGAAAGAACGCGAAGCTTGGGAATCGGATGAGCAAATTGGTCTGGCGTACTGCTGCTCTTGGCCTTGTGGTCGTGGGCTTGGTCGCCCTGTGGGTCTGGGGGCCATTGGCGCGCTTTGCCGACCCCGACCTTATTGCCGAATTGGGCCGGGAGTTGAGCGGCCAATGGTACAGCGTGCCGGTAGCTATGGCCGTATTTGTGGGCGCCGGGTTGGTCATGGCCCCGCAATCGGTGCTGATTGTTTCCTCGGCACTGATTTTTGGCCCCATTGAAGGCTTTGTCGTCATTATGGCTGGGTCCCTGGCATCTGCTGTGGCGGTGTTCGCCATGGGAAGCGCGGCCCTGGGGCGACTGTGGCGGGACCGGGCAGGAAGCCGCCTGCACAGTCTAAGTGTCGCAATGGGGTCAAAAGGCATGATCTCCATCTTGCTGATCCGCTTGATCCCCTTTGCCCACTTTTCAGTCGTAAGCCTGGCCGCCGGAGCGTCGCACATTCGCTTCAGGGATTTCATCATCGGGACCGCCATTGGGATGACCCCGTGGGTAATTGCGACCATGATCGTGACAAAGCAATTTTCTCGGGCCTTCGCCGATCCAACCCCCGGCAACATTGCTTTGTTGGTGGTGCTGTCGGTGTTGTTGGTAGGTGCAATGATATGGGTTGGGCGGCGATACGGATCGCGGTTTCGGTCCGATGAGTCCGATCATAATTCCGCCCAGTAGTCGAGAACAGATCGTGGCTGGTCTCGGTTCGAATCGTTGCTCCGCAACATCCAGCCACGTGACTCTGAGCGGGAGTGTCGAGAACAGATCGTGGCTGCGCTTCCAGCCACGTGACTCTGAGCGGGAGTGTCGAGAACAGATCGTGGCTGCGCTTCCAGCCACGTGACTCTGAGCGGGAGTGTCGAGAACAGATCGTGGCT
>JABHVE010000137.1 GCA_018658465.1 Alphaproteobacteria bacterium | reverse complement strand
ATGCGGGTTTGATACGTTTTCTGAATCCCGCAACCAGTTCGACGTGCGGTTCTATTTGGTGGCGTTGCTGTTCATCATCTTCGATCTGGAAGTCGCGTTTTTGTTCCCCTGGGCCATATCTCTTGGGGCCATCGGGCTGTTTGGGTTCTGGTCGATGGTGCTGTTCTTGGGGGTCCTGACCGTGGGGTTCATTTACGAATGGCGAAAAGGGGCGCTGGAATGGGAGTAGACCCCGGCCTGCCCGTGGCCCAAGAAACCACCGGCACCTTGGACGCCATGTCCAATGATCTGAACGAAAAGGGCTTCTTGATCACCGAGGTGGACAAGATGGTCAATTGGGCTCGCACCGGCTCCATTTGGTGGATGACCTTTGGCCTGGCCTGTTGCGCCGTGGAAATGATGCATGCCTCCATGCCGCGCTACGATCTGGACCGCTTTGGCGTGGTCCCCCGGGCGACCCCGCGGCAATCGGATCTGATGATAGTGGCCGGGACATTGACCAACAAAATGGCCCCGGCATTAAGGCGGGTTTATGACCAGATGGCAGAACCCCGGTGGGTAATCTCAATGGGCAGTTGCGCCAACGGCGGCGGTTATTACCATTATTCGTATTCTGTGGTGCGCGGCTGCGATCGCATTGTCCCGGTGGATATTTACGTTCCCGGTTGTCCGCCCACCGCCGAGGCGCTGGTGTACGGAATTCTTCAGCTGCAAAAGAAAATCCGGCGCACCGGATCGGTACTTCGTTAGCAGCGCTATGGAACGGGACGCCTCACTATCGGAGCTGGGTGATTACATCACCGCAGCAATCCCCGGCACAGCAGACGTGGCAGAAGTGACGTTTGGCCAACTAACCTTGACCTGTGCGGCCAAGGACATCGTCCCAGTGCTGACGTTTTTGCGGGACGACGCCAACACGTTGTTCAAAGTCTTGATCGACATTGCCGGGGTCGATTGGCCGGAACGTCCCAATCGATTTGATGTGGTCTATCACCTGCTTTCCATGGGTCACAACCAGCGCATCCGGGTAAAAGTCGAAGCCAACGATGCGGATCCTGTGCCGTCGGTTTCCGGGTTGTTCAGCGCGGCGGGATGGTTCGAACGGGAAGCCTGGGACATGTACGGAATTTTGTTTTCCGGTAACCCAGACTTGCGGCGGATCTTGACCGACTATGGCTTCGACGGGCACCCCTTACGCAAAGACTTCCCCCTTACCGGCCATGTGGAAGTGCGTTACGACGACGAAAAGAAGCGCGTGGTTTACGAGCCGGTTTCGTTGACCCAAGATTTCCGCAGCTTTGATTTCATGAGTCCCTGGGAAGGGGCCCAATACATTCTGCCCGGCGGCCAGCCTGACGAAGACGGCGGCGATACCTCTAAGGGGGATGTGAAGAAGCCCTAATGGCCGAAGTCCAAGTCGCAAATTACACCATCAATTTCGGCCCTCAGCATCCGGCGGCCCACGGGGTGTTGCGCCTGGTGTTGGAACTGGACGGCGAAGTGGTGGATCGCGCCGATCCCCATATCGGTCTGTTGCATCGCGGCACCGAAAAACTGATCGAACATAAATCGTACACCCAGGCGATCCCGTATTTCGACCGCTTGGATTACGTCAGCATGATGTGCCAGGAACATGCCTTTGTTCTTGCGGCGGAAAAGCTGTTGGGGATGGACGTTCCCCCCCGGGGCCAATACATCCGGGTGCTGTTCAGCGAGATCACGCGGATTTTGAACCATTTGCTGAACATCACCACCCATGCCATGGACGTGGGCGCCATGACTCCGGTGTTGTGGGGCTTCGAGCAACGCGAAATCCTGATGGAGTATTACGAGCGTGTGTCGGGGGCGCGCATGCACGCCAACTATTTCCGCGTTGGTGGGGTCCACCAGGATTTGCCCGATGGCTTGGCCGACGACATGTACGAATGGGCCGGAAAGTTTCCGAAATTCATCGACGAGCTTGAAACTCTGCTGACCGAAAACCGCATCTTCAAACAACGCAATGTGGATATCGGCGTGGTATCGGCCGAAGACGCCATGGATTGGGGTTTTACGGGGGTCATGTTGCGGGGCTCGAACGTGCCGTGGGATTTGCGCAAATCCCAGCCGTACGAAGTGTACCCGGAACTGGATTTCGACATCCCGGTGGGCAAGCACGGGGATTGTTATGACCGGTATCTGTGCCGCATCGAAGAAATGCACCAGAGCGCGTCTCTGATGCGCCAATGCATTGAAAAGATGCCGGACGGTCCAGTGATTGCCGACGACCACAAAGTGGTGCCGCCGCGCCGGGCCGAGATGAAATCGTCCATGGAAGCGCTGATCCATCACTTCAAGCTTCATACCGAAGGCTTCAACGTGCCCGAGGGCGAGGTCTATACGGCGGTCGAGGCGCCCAAAGGTGAATTCGGCGTGTATCTGGTTTCAGACGGCGGTTCCAAGCCGTACCGCTGTAAGATTCGCGCTCCGGGCTTCCCCCATTTGCAGGCCCTGGAATTTCTAACCAAGGGCCACATGCTGGCCGACATCCCCGCCGTGATTGGCAGCCTGGACATCGTGTTTGGCGAGGTCGACCGATGACCGACGCGCCTTTCAAATTCAATGCCGACAACAAGGCTCTGACGAAAACCGTCATCGCCAAGTATCCCAAGGGCCGCCAAGCCAGCGCTGTGTTGCCATTGTTGGATTTGGCCCAACGGCAAAACGATGGCTGGTTGAGCCGCGCGGCCATGGACCACGTGGCCGAGGTGTTGGATATGGCCCCGGTGCGGGTGTACGAAGTGGCGACGTTCTATTCCATGTTCAATCTGAAGCCGGTGGGCAAGCACCACGTTCAGGTTTGCACCACAACGCCCTGTTGGTTGCGCGGATCGGACGGTGTGCTGGATGCCTGCAAAAAGAAGCTAGGCGTTGAACCGGGGGAGACCACAGCAGACGGAAAATTCACGTTGAGCGAAGCGGAATGCTTGGCGGCGTGCGTGAACGCCCCCATGGTTCAGATCGGCGACGATTATTTCGAAGATCTGGATGCGGAGTCGGTGACCAAGGTTTTGGACGATTTGGCCGCCGGCAAGACCCCGACACCGGGCCCCCAGGTGAAACGCCAGACCTCTGCGCCGGTTTCCGGGGCAAAGACCCTCGTGAAGGGGGCGTAAAAGTCATGCTGGCCGACAAAGATCGCATCTTCACCAATCTGTATGGCGCGCAAGATTTCGGCCTGAAATCCGCCCAGGCGCGCGGCGATTGGGACAGCACCAAGGATCTGTTGGCAAAAGGCCGCGATTGGATCATCGACGAGATGAAGGCGTCGGGTCTGCGTGGCCGTGGCGGGGCCGGGTTCCCAGCCGGGGTCAAATGGTCGTTCATGCCCAAAGAATCCGATGGCAGGCCGTCGTATTTGGTGGTCAATGCCGACGAAGGTGAGCCCGGAACCTGTAAAGATCGTGATATCTTACGCCATGATCCTCACAAATTGGTTGAAGGCTGCCTGCTGGCCGGCTTCGCCATGAATGCGGTGGCTGCCTACATCTATATTCGCGGCGAATTGTTCCGCGAAGCCGAGGCTTTGCAGGCCGCCATCGACCAAGCCTACGAGGCCGGATTGATCGGCAAAGATGCCTGCGGATCGGGCTACGCATTCGATGTGTTCGTCCATCGCGGCGCGGGTGCCTATATCTGCGGCGAAGAAATGGCCCTGATCGAGAGCCTTGAAGGCAAAAAGGGCCAACCGCGCTTGAAGCCGCCATTCCCGGCGGGATCAGGTGTTTGGGGTTGCCCGACCACTGTAAACAATGTGGAGACT
>JABHVE010000024.1 GCA_018658465.1 Alphaproteobacteria bacterium | reverse complement strand
CCCGCCTGCTTAGGATCCAGTTTGGGAGAAGCTGGTTTGGTTTTTGCTGGCTTGGCGGCGTCCATCGGTTTTTTCTTGGGCTTCGCCTTTGCCTTCGCCTTTGCCTTGGCCTTTGGTTTAGCCTTCTTTTTGGCTTTCGCTTTGGGGACCGGTTTGCCCTTGCCGGTTTTGGCGACTTTTGCATCCAACAACGCCACCGCGTCCTCTAGGGACAAGTCGGCGGGCTCGGTACCCTTGGGCAGCGTCGCGTTGGTTTTCAGATGCTTCACATAGGGACCATAACGGCCACCGCGCACGGTGATCGGCTTGCCGTCCACGGGGTGGAGTCCCAAATCTTTCAGGGTGCTGGCCCCGCCGCCGCGACCGGGTTTGTTTTTGGCATCGGCCAACAAGGCGATGGCCCGGTTCAAGCCCACGGTCAAAACTTCGTCCTCTGCAGTCAGGGAAACAAAGACGCCTGCGTGCTTTATGTATGGGCCATAGCGGCCAATCCCGGCCTGGATCATCTTGCCGGTTTCCGGGTGCTCTCCCATATCCCTGGGCAATGCCAACAACGCCACAGCGATCTCGAAATTGATGTCTTCGGGGTCCGTGCCCTTTGGGATCGAAACCCGTTTGGGTTTGTTGCCGTCTTCCGCTTCGCCCAACTGAACATAGGGGCCGTAAGGCCCATGGCGGCGCGACACCACCAATCCGCTGGCGGGATCCTTGCCCAGTTCCTTGGGTTCGTTATCAACCGCTGCCCCGTCGCCGGAAGTGACCAAAGGTCGGGTGAATTTGCATTCAGGATAATTCGAGCAGCCAACGAAGGCGCCGAATTTCCCAAGCTTTAAAGAAAGCCGACCGTCGCCACATTTCGGGCAATCCATGGGGTCGACATTGGGATCGTCCGAATGAAAAAAGTACGGCCCCAATACTTTGTTGAGCACATCGAGCACGTCGCGCACGCGCAGCTCTTTGGTGTCGTCGATGGCCTTGTAAAACGTCGTCCAAAATTCCCTTAAGACCGATTTCCATTCGATTTCGCCAGCAGAAATGCGATCCAGTTGGGCTTCCAAATCGGCGGTGAAATCGTATTCGACATAGCGTTCGAAAAAGTTCGACAAGAACGCGGTGACCAACCGGCCACGGTCTTCCGGCACAAACCGGCGTTTGTCCAAGCGCACGTAATTACGATCTTGAAGCACCGACAAAATGCTGGCGTATGTAGACGGGCGACCAATGCCCAGTTCCTCCATGCGCTTGACCAATGTGGCTTCGCTGAACCGGGGCGGCGGCTCGGTGAAATGCTGTTCGGGGCGCACTTCCGATCGGGTCATCACATCGCCCTTGGCAACCGCCGGCAAATGCCGTTCATCATCGCGGTCGGCGGACGCCGCATCGGATTTCGGCGCGTCGTCGCGGCTTTCTTGATACAGACGCAAGAACCCGTCGAACAACACGATCTGCCCGGTGGCGCGTAAAATTGCATCGCCAGCATCGGTGTTGATGTTCAGTCCGGCCTGTTCCAGGCGCGCCGAGGCCATTTGACTGGCAGTGGCGCGTTTCCAGATCAACTCGTACAAACGAAATTCATCGTCGTTCATGTGAGCTTTGACCACAGCCGGCGTGCGGGAAAAATCCGTTGGGCGGATGGCTTCGTGGGCTTCTTGGGCGTTGCGCGCCGTGGATTTGTAGGCCCGCGGTTCTTCCGGCACATAGGTGGGCCCAAATTCACTGGCCACCATGGTCCGGCACCCGGTCACGGCTTCGCCCGCCATCTGCACCCCGTCGGTACGCATATAGGTAATGAGACCGGCAGCGCCGCCGCCCACATCCATGCCTTCATATAAACGTTGGGCGATGTCCATGGTGCGCTTGTTGGCAAACCGCAGTTTGCGCGAGGCATCCTGCTGCAACGTCGACGTGGTGAACGGTGCCGGTGGATGGCGCCGGGTTTCTTTCTTTTCCAGTTCGGACACGGAAAACCCGCTGGCACTGTCCAACACTTGGACTGCGGCCAAGGCACTGGCTTCGTTGCCTAGGGCGAATTTCGTAAGTTTGTCGCCTTTTAGATTGATGAGCTTGGCGGTAAGGGGCTTGCCTTCCGTCGTCTGGAAATCGGCTTCGACGGTCCAATATTCCTGGGGGTCAAAGGCTTCGATTTCCAATTCCCGCTCGCACACCAAGCGCAGGGCAACGGACTGCACCCGTCCCGCCGATTTTGAACCGGGCAGCTTGCGCCACAGCACCGGTGACAGGGTAAAGCCCACCAAGTAATCCAAGGCCCGGCGCGCCTGTTGGGCGTTGACCAGGTTCATGTCTACCTCCCGAGGGTGGGCCACAGCTTCGGTCACCGCGGATTTGGTAATTTCGTGGAACACCACCCGGTGGATGTTGACCCCTTCGGTGGCCTTCATGTCGGCCAGGGCCTCCAGCACATGCCAGCTGATCGCTTCGCCCTCGCGGTCGGGGTCAGTGGCCAGGTACAAGTTTTCGGCCCCTTTCAGGGCGCTGGCGATATCTTTCAGGCGCTTCGCCGCACGGGGGTCCGTGCGATAAGTCATGGCGAAATCTTCGTCCGGGCGCACCGATCCTTCCTTGGGCGGCAGATCGCGCACATGGCCATAACTGGCCAGGACCACGAAGTCCTTACCCAAGTACTTTTCGATCGTCTTTGCCTTGGCTGGCGACTCTACGACGACAACGTTCATACGTTTGGACCGGCCCATGTTGTTTGGCGACCAACTACGATCGCCACATAACGCATTGATTTACAAAGCGGAAACTTGATTACCCGGATGGCGTTGTACAAGACCCGCTATCTCAAGTTCAAGCAAAATGGTCATGACCGTACCGGGTGTCAACCGGCTCAGTCTCACCAAGTCGTCAATTGCTAGCGGCGATGGCCCCACTAATTCGACGATTTGTGCCCGCCCGTGTTCCGGCGGATTCTCCTCCAATGGCTCGATTTCAAGGGCCTCAAACTCCGCCTGGGCGGGCTCCATCAAAGGCGGGTAGGGGGCATCGCCCATGGCCGCGATGGCGTCGGCAATGTCGTCGGCGCGCTCGGTCAGGATGGCACCCTGGCGCAATAAATGATTGGTGCCATGGGCCCGCGGGTCCAGGGGCGAGCCCGGCACGGCGAATACTTCGCGGCCCTGTTCCAAGGCCGTGCGGGCAGTGATCAGGCTGCCGGACCGGGCCGCTGCCTCCACCACCAACACCCCCATGGATAACCCGGAAATCAGCCGATTACGCCTGGGGAAATGCCGGGCCTGGGGCTGGGTGCCCATGGGCTGTTCGCTAATCACCGCCCCTTGGGTGCCGATGGCGATCTGCAAATCTTCATTTTCCGGGGGGTAGAACACGTCGACGCCCCCGGCCACCACGGCGATTGTTCCGGTTTTTAGCGCACCATTATGAGCCGATGTATCGATCCCCCGGGCCAAACCAGACGCCACAATGATCCCGCGCCCACCCAAATCTGTGGCGATCCCCTGGGCGATGCGGCGACCGGCCCCTGATGCATTGCGGGCACCGACGATGCCCACCGTAGGAGTGTCCTGGCCCCCCAGCAATTCTGTGCGCCCCAGAACGGTCAAAACAGGTGGGGCATCGGGAATTGCCGCCAGGGCAGTGGGGTACGCCGGTTCGCACGCCGCCAATAAATGCGCACCGGCGTCGGCGATTGCTTCGGCTTCTTGTTCGACCTTGGAGGGGTCCAAAAGCCGAATGGGGCGTTTGCGTCCACCGCGCCGGGCCAATTCAGGCACAGCATCCAATGCCGCCTCTGCCGTGCCAAACCGACGGATCAGCTGAAAAAATGTGATCGGGCCGATGTTCTCGGACCGGCTAAGGCGCAGCCAATTCAGCCGCTCGTTATGGTTGAGAGTATTAAATCCGTCCATCGCCAACCTTGCTGTTGCATGGCGACTTCGTCAAGCGTGACATATTTTCTGGGTCTTTCGGCGTTTTGGCCGAACGCTTGCTCCGCCGCCAGCGGTGTCCCGGGGCATTTACTTAAATGTCAGGACTAGCGCCTATTTTCGGCTCGGAGCCACGAATTAGGCGGGCAATGTTTGATCGGTGGCGCACGAAAACCAGAACCGCGATCAGTATTGCGAATTGGGTGATGATCGCGGCTTCAAACATCACGCAATAAATGGGAGCTGCCACGAAACCGGCCAAGGCTCCCATGGAGGATCGGCGGGTAAGGCCCGCTACTGCCAACCAGGTAAGGCCCGCCACCACGCCGATGGGCCAGCCAACTCCGGCCAACACGCCTAGGCCCGTCGCCACACCTTTGCCGCCCCAGGCGACCATGGCCGCCAGTCCCAGCACAATCGCACCGACCCTTTGAAGTTCCGGTGCCCAAGCCATCGCGGTCATTGTTATGGCCAGGGCGATCAGGACGGTGCCGCCGCGCACGGTGTCGCCAATGGTGCCCAGGCGCAGCCAGATCGGGAATAAATGCCCGGTCATGGCGGCAATGCCGGCCATCAATGCGGGTTCCGGCCCGGCCCAGGCGTTCAAAACAATGACCGCCACGGCACCCTTGGCACCGTCCAGAAGCAAAACGGCAAGGGCCAGGGGCTTGGATCCTGTGCGCAACACATTGGTGGCACCGATATTCCCGGAGCCCACAGCGCGAATATCGCCCTTGCCTGCCAGGCGGGTCAGGACTACGCCAAAAGGCACGGACCCCAACAGGTAGCCAATCAAAATCGCTAGTGCGAAAGTCATGGGTCGCCCAATCGCCGGACCTAAGCGGGCTCTGCCGTCAGGGCGAAAACAGTTTCCCCGCCGACCACAGTGCGGACAACCCGCCCTTGAACCGGGCGGCCATCAAACGGTGTATTTTTGGATTTCGATTTCAGGCCGGGCTCGCTGAGCCGCCAGGGCACATCCATCTCGATCATCACCAAATCCGCCGGGGCCCCGGGGGCCAGGGTGCCGCAATCCAGGCCCAACAGGCGGGCGGGGTTGATGGTCATTTTGGCGAGCAAATCCAACAGGGAGATATGACCCCCATGGACCAGCTCTAAGGCCAGGGGCAGCATGGTTTGCAAACCGGCGATGCCGGGTGCGGCATTGGCGAACGGTCGCCGCTTGGATTCTTGATCTTGGGGGGAATGGTCGGACACAATCACGTCGATGGCGCCATCGGCCAAGCCTGCGACCATGGCGGCGCGATCGGTTTCAGATCGCAAGGGCGGCGCGGTCTTGGCAAAGGTTCGGTATTCACCGATCTCGGTCTCGTTTAGGGCGAAATG
>JABHVE010000037.1 GCA_018658465.1 Alphaproteobacteria bacterium | reverse complement strand
CAGATGCCGCGCCGACATTCGCCAAGTGGATGACCCGTGCCGGTCAGGATTTGGTTCGCGGGGCCGACCTGGTGGTGCCGGTACCGTTGCACCGGGCACGCCTGCTGAAACGCCGATACAATCAGGCGGCCCTGTTGTCGAACGGGATCGCGGATTTGTTGGCCGTGGAACGACAACCGGCCTTACTGGCGCGGGTTCGCAACACCCCGTCCCAGGGTGGGCGCAGCCGCACGGCGCGCATTTCAAATGTGACCGGGGCCTTCCAAGTGCGGGAAAAATTCCGTGGAATGGTTGAGGGACGATCGATTTTGTTGGTGGACGATGTGATGACCACCGGAGCGACGGTGGAGGCTTGCGCCAAAAGCCTGACCAAATCAGGTGCCCATCAAATTGACGTGTTAACTCTGGCGCGGGTTGTCCGCGCCTCCGCCGGGGCCATATAGTATGGAAACCTTTGTGGAGTACCGAGTTCGATGCCAGAAATAGAAATCTATTCGACCAATTATTGCGGGTACTGCTGGCGCGCCAAGTCGCTGCTGGAGTCCAAGGGCCTGCCCTATACGGAAATCGATGCCACCAAACCCGATGTGCGGGCGGCCATGATGAAGCGGTCGAACGGCTACCGTTCTGTGCCGCAGATTTTTATCGGTGGCGAGTTCATCGGCGGGTCTGACGAATTAGCGGCGCTGGACCGGTCTGGGAAACTCGACCCAATGGTGCAAGCCGGTTGAACCCCGGCTCTCAATCCTTCACGGCCGCCTGCGTCCAAGTCAACGCGGGCAATGATCTAAAAACCAATATCGATTCCGCAGTCCGGGGCATCGCCCAGGCGGCTTCCGATGGCGCCGACTTTGTCGCCCTGCCGGAAAACGTAGGGATGATGCCGGGATCGCGGGCTGAAGCAAAGCAGCACGCCGCAGACATTGCCGATCACCCCGCTGTTCAAGCGTTTCAGTCGGCGGCCCGCGCCGCCGGCGTGTGGGTTTTGGCGGGCACAGTCGGCGTTCCGACGGCGGATGGTCGGGTGGCAAATCGGTCGCTGCTGATTGCCCCCGACGGCACTGTGAATGCCGAATACGACAAAATCCATATGTTCGACGCGGACCCAGGGGACGCCAAGCCATACCGCGAATCAGAAACCTATCGCCCGGGCACTGACGCCGTGCTGGCCACCCTGCCGTGGCTAAAAATGGGGATGACGGTTTGCTACGACGTGAGATTTCCCGGCCTCTATCGCCAATTGGGACAAGCCGGTGCGGGGATGCTGGCCGTGCCGTCGGCGTTCACTGAAACAACGGGCCAAGCCCATTGGCATGTGCTGTTGCGGGCTCGGGCTATTGAAAACGGGTGCTTTGTCATAGCCCCGGCACAGTGTGGTTCCCACCCAGGCGATCGCCGCACCTATGGCCATTCCATGATCATCGACCCCTGGGGGACCGTGCTGGCAGAGGCTGGGGACGGGCCAGAAATTATCTCGGCCACCATCGACACTGCACTAATTACTAAGGCGCGGACACAGATCCCTGCCCTAGATCACGACCGGGATTTTGTTGTGCGGGATTAGAATCTTTTCGCCGCGATGCGTTGGATGACGGCCTGGGTTCCGCCGCGATCCACTTGCCCTGCGTCATAAGCCAAGACATCCAGCTCCTCGCCAAAAGCGTCTTGAAGCTCGGCGGGTTTCAGTAAGAAATTTGGGTTTCTGGGGTGTCCGTATTTTTCGTTGCCCACGGCGAAGGTCTCGTAGATCAACACACCACCAACCGCCACCGCGCCCATGATCCAGGGCAACAACGGTCGGTGCAAATAATTGGTCACCACGACACCGGCGAATTTAAGGGCGGCGATCTCGGCGGGCGGACCGTCGGCGGTTTCTAGGTCTCCCTCAACAATGGTCAAGCCGGGGATGTCAGCGATGTCGGCCAGCCACCTCGTGTCTTTGTCCACCGCCAAAACTGGATGTCCCAGGCCCAAAAACAGCCTGGTATGCCGCCCGGTGCCACATGCCAAATCCAAGACCTGGGTGCCAGGTGGGATTTCCGGGGCGAACCGCACAACCCATTCGGATGGCGGATCGGCGGTGTGATCAGCGTTGTCGTGGGCCATCAATTTTCCTTGTTTGGACTTGCCGTGGGCACCCATGCGCGCTACGTGCCCATTGTAGCCAATCCGCTGGATCAGGGTTTGCGATGATTCTTTACGATGTCCGCTGTGGAAACGACCACGTTTTCGAAGGGTGGTTTCCAGGGTCTGATGGGTTCGATACCCAAGCAAAGGCCGGGCAAGTGGCCTGCCCCTTGTGCGGCGACACTGCGGTTGAACGGGCGCCCATGGCACCGAATGTTTCGACGGGTGGTGCCCAGGGCAATGACCCGCGAAAAGCCTCCATGGCCGAAGCCACGCAGATGCTGACGAATGTGCGCGAGCTGGTGGAAAATCACTGCGACGACGTGGGTAGCGACTTCGCCGAAGAAGCCCGCAAAATGCATTACGGCGAAAAAGACCGCCGCAGCATTTACGGGGAAGCCACCGTGGATGAGGCAGTCGAATTGGCGGACGAAGGCATCGAGTTTGGCGAACTGCCGCGCTTGCCCCGGCGAAATTCCTAGTCGCCGAGGGTTTTTTTCGCCGCAACCATATAATTGATCCCGACATCGCGGCTCAGCTTCCATTCCCGGGCAATGGGGGAATAGGTAATTCCGGTCAGGTCGGTCACCGTCAGTCCGCCCCCACGTATGTGCCCGCCCAATTCTGAGGGCCGCAAAAATTTGCGCCAATCATGGGTGCCTCGGGGTGCCCACCCCAAAACGTATTCGGCGGCACCAATGCCAAACACCAATGACCGCGCGGTGCGGTTCAATGTCGCCGCGATCATCACCCCGCCGGGGCGCACCATCCGGCAGCAGGCAGTCATTAGGCTGTCCACATCGGCCACATGTTCCACCAATTCCATGACCAAAACGGCGTCAAAGGTCTTTCCGCTGGCGGCCAGATTTTCGGCGGTGGTGGCGCGGTAGTCCACTGATGTGGCGGTGCCGTCCGCGTGAATTTGTGCCGCCTGGATCATTTCAGGCGACGCATCGATCCCGGTAACGTTGGCCCCCAACCGCGCCAAAGGCTCAGCCAACAATCCGGCGCCACAGCCAACGTCCAAAATGGCGGCACCGGTCAACGGTGATGGGTCTTTGGGGGTTGATCCCAATTGTTCGCACAGCAAATCCCGCACATAGCCAATACGAAGCGGATTGATCTGGTGTAGGGCCCGCATTGAACCGGTTGGGTTCCACCAATCCTGGCTCAAGTTTCCGAAACGCGCCACTTCATCCGCGTCCACAGACCCAGCATTGGCGTCCAGGGACCCAGGGCTTTGTTGGGGCGATCGGGTGGCAGCGTTGGCGGTCAAGGATTGTCTCCGTTGCGCAGGGGGAATCGCCAGAGTATGAATACCCGCGCGCCCGGCGGCAATGGCAACAATTGCGCCGCCCACGGGCTTATGGCTAAGAGGAAATCATGTCACGGCTGGTTCTGAAGTTCGGCGGTACGTCGGTCGCGGATGCCGAGCGCATCGAGCGGGCTGCTGCAACAATCAAATCTGAAGTCGACGCCGGCAACGAAGTTGCGGTGGTGGTGTCTGCGATGGGCAGCACCACGGATGAATTGGTTGACCTGGCCGATGCGTTGCTGCCCGGTCAAATTGACGACGGTGAATACGACATTGTCGTCGCCGCCGGGGAGCAGATCAGCGCCGGACTGGTTGCCCGGGCACTGAAGAACATTGGTATTCCCGCGCGGTCTTGGCTCAGTTGGCAGTTGCCCATCAAGGGTGTCGGCACCCCGGCCCGGGCCCGAATTGAGTCCATAGAAACCGATGGGATTACCCAAGGATTTGAACGCGGCGAAGTGGCAGTGGTTCCAGGGTATCAAGTGCTGCTGGATGATGGCCGCCTGTCCACCATGGGGCGCGGCGGGTCGGACACGTCAGCCGTGGCCTTGGCCGGGGCGTTGAATGCTGACCGCTGCGATATCTATACCGATGTGGAAGGGGTGTTTACCACCGATCCCCGTCTCGTTGCCAAGGCCCGCAAGCTTGATAGAATTACCTACGAAGAAATGCTGGAAATGGCATCCCAGGGGGCGAAAGTCTTGCAGACCCGGTCGGTTGCCCTGGCCATGAAGCTTGGGGTCCCCCTGCATGTGCGCTCTAGTTTTACCGGTGCCCAAGGCACCTTGGTGTCGGATGAGGAGAATGGGTTGGAAGACGAACTTGTAAGCGGCATCGCCTATTCCCGGGACGAGGCCAAAATCACCCTGGTCCAAGTGGCCGATCGGCCCGGTGTGGCTGCCGGTATTTTCGGGCCCTTGGCCGACGCCGACGTGAATGTGGACATGATTGTCCAAAATGTGTCCGAAGACGGCAAATTCACCGATTTGACCTTCACCGTTGGCCGGGATGATGCGGATCGGGCGGTCAAGGTCGTCGAAACCGCATTGAACGACGTAAAATATGACCGTGTGGAAGCGGACCCAAAGGTCGCCAAAATCTCTGTGATCGGCGTCGGCATGCGCAGCCATGCGGGTGTCGCCCACCGAATGTTCCAAGCCTTGGCGGACAAAGCCATCAACATTCAGATCATTTCCACGTCGGAAATCAAAGTCAGTGTGCTGATTGCCGAGGAGTATACGGAATTGGCCTTGCGTACCCTTCATACGACGTATGGTTTAGATGACGTCTGACCCGAAGTCGTCCTCGTCGGCTAAGACCGGGATGGATCGTCTGGACGCCCTGTGGGCCTGGGGCCGGGAATTCCTGGGCTGTCGTTACGCGATTTTGGGCGGGGCTATGACGTGGGTATCTGACCACGGGTTGGTGGCCGCGATTTCAAACGCCGGCGGTTTCGGGGTTCTGGCCACCGGGTCAATGTCCCCCGAACAATTGGACGCCGAGATTGCCGCGACCCAGGACGCCACCGACAAGCCGTTCGGGGTCAACATTATTCTGATGCATCCACAACTGGCCGAACTCACGGATGTGTGCACACGGCGCGGTGTTGGCCATGTTGTGCTGGCCGGTGGCCTGCCCAAACGCGACCATATTGCCCGGGTCAAAGACGGCGGCGCCAAGGCCATTGGTTTTGCCCCCGCCCTTAGCATAGCCAAGCGTTTGGTAGGCTTTGGGGTGGATGCGATCGTCATCGAAGGGGCCGAGGCCGGGGGCCACATCGGGCCGGTTTCCACCAGCGTATTGGCCCAAGAAATCTTGCCGCACATGACCGACGTACCGGTGTTTGTGGCCGGGGGTATCGGCCGCGGCGAAGCCATTTCCATGTATTTGGAAATGGGCGCGGCGGGGTGCCAACTTGGCACCCGGTTTGTTTGTGCCACGGAATCCATTGCCCATGCTGATTTCAAACGGGCGTTCTACCGGGCCAGTGCCAGGGACGCCGTGTTGTCGATCCAATTGGATCCGTTGTTCCCCGTGATCCCTGTGCGGGCATTGGCAAATGCGGGAACCAAACGGTTCCAAGAAATCCAGCGCGAAGCGATTGACCAATTTCGATCGGGATCCGTAGATCAAGTCGAGGCACAACTGATCATTGAACAATTCTGGGCTGGGCAATTGCGGGCCGCCGTCATCGATGGCGATGTTGAAAATGGCTCACTGATGGCTGGCCAAAGCGTTGGCATGGTTACTGCTGAGCAAACGACTGAAGAAATTGTTGCGGAATTGGTTGCCCAGGCGGCGGCTGCCCTGGATTAAATTTCCACTAATGGATCTTGGCTTTTCCGGTTTCTGTGACGGTTGACCCGATTTGGCTGAAAACCCTGCCAACCCGTTGCGGTTACTCGTTTTATCTGGTTAAATTCATACAAAGGCCGAAGTGGGACCCAACTTTGGGCCGAAGGGCGCTTTTTTGTTGCTGGCGCGTTAGTTACCAGCTGCTCCTTAAACCAAAAATTAACCAGGGTCCCATGACAGTGTGATTGGGAAAGCCTGCCTGTGGCGGGTAACCCCCCGTAATGCAACCTGAGCGGATGGCATGACGAACATTACGCCGTTAGATTTTGATCCGGAACGGCGCGACCGCGAGCGGCGCTTGCACTTTCACGACCCGGAAACGGGGGACACGGGCGATTACGAAGGGATTGGTTCGGAATTTTCAGCGGCGCGTCGCCATGCTGGCCTGGATATCACACATGTTGCGACCTCGTTGCGGATCCGCAAAGAACACTTGGCGGCCATCGAAGACGGGCGATTCGCCGATTTGCCGGCACCGGCCTATGCCGTGGGGTTTGTTCGCAGTTACGCTGAATTCTTGGGCCTAGACCCCGCCGCTGCGATTCAGGCGTTCAAGAACGAAACTGAAAATTCACGGGAACGGGTTTCGCTAATTTTCCCGACGGCCGACGCCGAAGATCGCGTGCCCAGGGGTTGGTTCCTGGGAATGTCGGCTTTTCTCGTTCTAGTGATTTTCGGGGCTTGGTTCTATTCCGAATATTCCGATCTGTTTATGCCCGAAAGGGTTCCGCCGGCGCCGACGCGCACAGCCGAACAACCCGCCGCCGTTGCGCCCGCAGATCCAGCAGCAGCGCCGGTCGCCGATGCCGCGCCAGACGCGGTTCCGGCCGCGACCCCGGTACCAGAGGGCAATTTTGCGGCCGTCCCAGAGGTCGATGTCGCCGCCGTGGCGGAAGTGGAAGACGTGCCCTTCGCGGCGGAAATCGAAGCGGCCCTGGCCGACGAAGAGCCTGGGGTTGGGGCGGCGGACGCCCCCCCAGATCTCACCGTGGGCCGGGTTCTAGGGGTGATCCCGGTGGATCCTGATGCGGTGGGTGCCTTGGCGGCGGACGAAGTGGCGGTTGGCGATGCCCTGCCGGAACCTGCACCGGAACAAAACGTTGATGCTCTGCCAGCGGTGGAGGATTTACCGAGAGCAACCCCAGAGCTTGTGCCTTTGCCGGCGCTTACGCCCATTCCGACACCCACTCCGGAAATCGCAAACAATATTCCAGTGGCCCCTGTGGCTCCTGTGGCCCCATTCCCGGCGGCACCGGTTAATGAAATTGCGCCTGCTGCACCCGCACCGGCACCGGCACCGGCACCGGCACCGGCCCTTACACCGGCGGTCGCGGTCGAGACCCCGGTGGGGGATACTCCCTTTGCCGAAAAAGTTGTCGCCGCCGAGCCCATTGCCGCAGAACCGATTGCTGAAGAGCCTGTGATTCCGGACCCAGTTCCGGCAGATCCCGACGTGGAAATTGCGGTTCTTGCACCGCCAGCGGCGGAGCCAGCGCCAGCGTTAGGGCTAGAGCTAGAGCCAGCTGTGGCTCCAACACCGGCGGCTCCGGCCGCCGCACCCGCGGTGCCCCCGGCTGCGCCCCAGGTTGCCGGACTGCCCGGTGTAGACCCCCAGACCTTTGGCGAAGAAGTCGCGGGCCGGGTGGTTATCGTGGCGGTACAGGACAGCTGGGTGCAGATTACCGGCAACGCTGGCGAATTGTTGCTGACACGTATTTTGCGCGTGGGTGACAGATACTTCGCGCCAGACCGCGAAGACCTGATATTGATGACCGGCAATGCCGGAGCGTTGGAAATTACGGTGGATGGTGTTCAGCTCGCGCCCTTGGGGCCCGTTGGCACGGTGCGTCGTAATGTTTCGCTGGCGCCCGACCGGTTGCTCGCGGGCGACCGCTAAACACTATTTAAGAACGCAGGGTGTCCGGGGGATTTCTCCCGAACTTCACGCGTGGGCGCGCCGATAAATGTCACGTACATTCCGCGAAATTCACCGCCGCAAATCTCGGCAAATCATGGTCGGCAACGTACCGGTGGGGGGCGATGCGCCCATCACCGTGCAATCCATGACCAACACCGATACCAGCGATGTGGCGGCCACCTCGGCCCAGGTGGCGGCCCTGGCCGAAGCCGGTGCGGACATCGTGCGGGTGTCGTGCCCAGACGAAGCGGCGACCAAAGCTCTGGCAGAAATTGTCCGCCATGCGCCGGTGCCCATCGTCGCCGACATACACTTCCATTATAAGCGTGCCATCGAAGCGGCCGACGCAGGGGCGGCGTGCTTGCGCCTAAACCCCGGCAACATCGGATCCCGGGAACGGGTAGCGGAAGTGGTGCGGGCGGCCAAGGCCAACAATTGCGCCATGCGAATCGGCGTCAACGGTGGATCCTTGGAACGGGGTCTATTGGAAAAATATGGCGAACCATGCCCCGAGGCATTGGTGGAAAGCGCCCTGACCCATGCGGCGATTCTGCAGGACGCCGATTTTCATGCGTTTAAAATCGCGGTGAAAGCATCGGATGTATTCTTAGCGGTGGCCGCGTATCGGCAATTGGCAGCGGCCTGCGATCACCCCCTGCATTTGGGAATTACCGAGGCCGGAGGCGCGGTGGCTGGGTCGGTGAAATCGGCCATCGGCATCGGCGCGCTTTTGTGGGACGGCATCGGCGATACCATTCGGGTTTCCCTTTCGGCCGACCCAGTGGAAGAAGTCTCCGTGGGGTTTGAAATTCTAAAATCATTGGGCCTGCGCCGTCGCGGTGTGTCCATTGTTGCCTGCCCATCGTGCGCCCGGGAAGCATTCCCGGTCATCGACACGGTACAAATATTGGAACAACGGCTGGCCCACATCCGTACCCCCATCACGTTGTCGGTGATGGGGTGCGTGGTGAACGGACCGGGGGAAGCCCGGGAAACTCAAATCGGCTTGGCGGGTGGCGGCAAGGGCACCCACATGGTGTATGTATCCGGGGTGGCCGATCACAAAATTGGTGACGCAGAATTGGTGGATCACATCGTTGCCATGGTCGAAGAAAAAGCCGCCGCAATCGAAGCCGAAGACGCCAACAGCGATCCGTCCCCCGCCCTTAGTCACGCGTCGTAGCGCACCATGGCAAAACTGCAATCGGTCCGTGGGACCCACGACATGCTGCCGGATGACTCGCCCAGGTTTCGCCATGTGACTGAAACGGCGCGGTCCTGGGCCGCGCGGTATGGCTATGGGGAAATTGCTACGCCGATTTTT
>JABHVE010000025.1 GCA_018658465.1 Alphaproteobacteria bacterium | reverse complement strand
GACATCATGCGCATCCTGACCGGACTGACCGAAACCGGCCGCGCCAACACCCGTCCTCTCGCGGCCATGATCATTGTCGCGACCATTCCTGTTGGTGTGGCCGGGTTTGCCCTGCACAAGTTCGGGCAGGAAGGCTTGCGCGATCCGGCCGTGATCGCATGGGCAACGCTTGGCTTTGGCATCCTGCTCCATGTCGCCGACCGTTTCGGCATGACCCTGCGGCGCATGGAACATATGAGCTGGGGTGCCGCGATCCTGATTGGATTTTCTCAAGTGTTGGCGCTGATCCCCGGCACCAGCCGCGCCGGGATCACCATGACCGCCGCCCGGATGATGGGATACGAGCGTACCGAAGCATCGCGGTTTTCCATGCTGTTGGCGTTGCCGGTGATTTTGGCGGCGGGAGGCTGGGACGCGTATTCCATTTACCGCGAAGGCAATTGGCAACTGGGCGTCGATGCAATTCTGGCCGCCGCCGTGGCCTTTGCCGTAGCCTTTGGGGCCATTGTCTTTCTGATGAAATGGCTGGAAACCGCCACCTTCACCCCGTTCGTGATTTACCGCGTGGTGGTCGGCGGAGCGCTGCTGTACTGGATTTATTTCGGCTCGGGCGCCATCGCCTGACTACCCGGGATCGGCGACGATCGGTACCGCGCAAGATACCCTGGCACAACTGTGTCTAGCGGCGTCGGGTCAAGTCCCAGATCAGCCAACGTTTTGGCCCCGTCCGCCACCACGTTATCCAATCCAAGTTGGATCAGCTGTTCCCCAGTCATGTTCAGGGCAGCCGGGAAGGGCAGCAGGGCCGATTTCCACGTCCACACGGTGCCAATCCAATTCGGCATGGGCACCAGCATCCTTTTGCGGCCGGTATACGCCGCCACCCGTTCCAACACTTGGCGCATAGTCACGACCTCTGGGCCGCCCAGTTCATAGGTTCTGGCCGCAGTGTCCCCGTCGTTCAGCACCGCAACAAGGGCATCGGCCACGTCCCCCACATAGACCGGCTGAAAATTCGCCCCATCGCTGCCGCCGAAAATCGGAAGGATCGGCAACCATGTTGATTGGCCAGCAAGGCGGTTAAAAAATCCATCTTGCGCGCCGAACATCACCGTGGGCCGCGCCAAGGTGGCACTGGGGAACGCCGCGCGCACCCGGGATTCGCCGTCCGCCTTTGACCGGTAATAGTGCGACATGGAATGGGCGTCTGCCCCCGCTGCCGACACATGAACCAGCCGGGAAACCCCGGCGATGGCGGCGGCCATGGCGATCCGTTCCGGCCCCTGGGCATGGATCGCGGTATATGTTTGACGGCGGGACGGCTTCAAAACTCCGACCAAATTGACCACGGCCTCGGCACCGTTCACAGCCCGGGCAACGCTGTCATGATCGCGCACGTTGGCTTGGACCAGTTCGATCTGGCCCACCGCCCCCATGGTTTTCAGAAACAATCCGGCTTCGGGGTCGCGCACTGCAACACGAACCGGCCTGCCCTGGGCCGCCAACCGTTTGACCAAATACCGACCCAGAAAACCCGAGCCACCAAAAACTGTCACCAAACCTTGGGTCATACGCGCTCCGCAAATTCAGCCAAATTCAACCAGGGGGCTATTCTAGCACCGTCCGGTTTCAGGGCGCCATTTGTGGCCGAAACTGTGGGTAGTGTCTCAGTTTGAAAAAAGAGCGGTGAATAAAGCTGAAAAATTCGGGGGTCAATGGATGGTTGCGTTTGTGTGGCGCGTAGGGGCAGAGTCAGGTGATGGCTCTGATTATCAAAACGGTTCGTTGTGGCTAGCTTTGATCAGTTCTTGGGCGAGATGGCAAAAGTGAAGGAGGTTTGGCGTTCCTTTCTTGTTGCCGTTGTTTTCGTGGGCACGATTATTTTGTTAGCCGTGACTTCCCTTGAATCCGAAGGGGACGAGGCAGCAGCCGAAACAATAAAGATGCTTGAAACCCAAATCGGGTTTTTGGAACGCATCCCTGCGGATCAAGCGGACGATTCGTTCCTGACGGTTGCACGCGGCGACATGTTCAACGTCACCAGCGGAACGCTCCAAGGTTATTTCATAGTGATTAATGACAGGGCAAAGGGTTCCCGAATTTTGCGGTGGGGGGCAATCATATCACTTGATCCTCCACCCGATGAAGTAGCGGAATGGAGTCTTGTGGCAGAGCGTGGAACGCCGGTATTGCGGGCCGGAGATTTTGTCCCATTGTATCGAAATTATGGAGTGTTGGGTGAGGAATGGGATTCTGTGAGGTTGAGTGAAAGAGGCATTTATTTGTATGGAATTATTGAATACGAAGATGCGCGAACGGACACACTTCACCAAACAATTTTCTGCCACGTTTACCAGGGCGGCGAAATGTCTAACGGATTCAATGGATATGACTGGACCCAAGGGCGTTGGTGCCCTGATCCAAGCCACAACGACGCCATCTAACCCAGGCCCGCCAGTTCTTCCAATTCCCACAAATGATCGCTGACTCCGGCTTCCTTTGCCGGGCTAACCCGGAGCGTCTTGTGGATACGGCAGAAATTGTAAAACATGAAGTGAAGCGCCACGGCATGAGCATGGTTCTCAACCTTTTTCGAGAATGCGTTGGTAAGCCGCGTGAACCGGCGCATGTGCATTCGCATGGTGAGGTTTTGGCGTTCCACAAAAGACGTGCTTACGTGCTTGGGATCGGGGCGGCCTTCCACGCGGCCCTTTCTAGTACCGATGCACTCTGGCTGGCTGTAGCGACGCGTGCCGCCAAGCGGTGCGCCGTAAACCTTAATCAGGGTGGCGTAATCTACGTCGGCCCCGAATGCCCCCTCAATGGCTTCTAGGTATGGGTGGTGCCCATCGGTCGTTAGCTGAACCCGGTTTTTAAGCCGGTCGGCAACATCGAGCATGAAAGCATTCGCGTAGTCAGCGTCCCGACCGCCGACAAGCCAAGAAATTGCAAGCTTGGAGTCCGCGTCGACGGCGGTCCAAGTCCACACGTCGCCAGCCGAACCGCGCTTGTTTTCGGGAACGTTCTTTTGCTTGGAGTACACGAATGACCAGATTTCATCACATTGAACCCGGCGGCTGGTTAGCCCGCGCACGTGTTCATCGTGGTATCGCTGGCAAGCGGTCCCAACATCCACCAGAAGCTTTGTCACTGTGTTGATGCTGGCCCCAGATAGGCGTGAGGCCGCACGTAGGCTTGTACCCTCAGTCAAAAGGCCAAGGATTAGGACGCGCTTTTCTAAGGGCAATCTGTTCATACCCTCTAACATAATCATTCATCCATGAGCGTTCAAGCATTAAGTTCAGTTTATCTATCAAAGGCGCACTAACTCATTGTTCTGACTCGAAAAAAATCAGAACTTGAGTAATTTCAATGATTTAGGTATAGTTTGCGTGGCCCTGGCGGCGGGCAAACCAGAGGGTGATCTAGACCCCCTGGTCGCCTAAACCGCCTAGGTTTTTATGATGCAGGCTTTCTGCATGGATACCACCTCCTGTTCTGCTGATGGGGGCCCGCCGGGCAAGATCGGTCCCGGTCACGAAAATGAAGGGCTGGACGGGTCATTCGCTAGAATTTCCCCTGTCTGGCCCTTCGGCTGAGTGAATTGCGATTTTCCCGTCATCCCAACGGTCGGCTGCGCCCCTCTCAATCAGGCGCTTGATAACGGTGTAGTAATATGCACTTAACGAGCGGGTCGTAAAATTTTGGCCCTTGAGCCGGTCTCGAATTTCGTTGTTGGTCATCGGCCCCTCGCGTTTCAGGGCCTCTAGAACAGCGTCCGGCATGGAGGGCGTGTTCTGACCAATCTGGTCATTGGGGTGAATCGCGTTATACAGCCTGCCTTGTGGTGAGGCCTCTATGGCAGCACCAAGGATAGATGCCGCTTCTAATTTTCGGCGCAGTTCAGCAAGGGCGGAATCAATCTTTTCTCGCTCTTCGATCAGGCGAAATTCTTCGCTCCGCCAAGCCTTAATGTCTTGATTTGTAACGAAAACTACAGGATTTTGGTCATTCATATCGGTCTCCGCGTGACTTCAGACCGACTCCTAGCACTAACCAGATGCTAGGACAAGTGTAAGTGATGAGAAATTTACGGGCGCTTTGGCCGCCAGCGCGCGTTGGCAGCGTTCCGAGCGATCTCACTCCGCCTTGCGGGAGTTAGGTTCTTCGCTCGTGCCTTACCGCCCTTGGCTCCACCTCTCTTGCCCAAAGCCACGGCAGCGGGGTCTTTGCCCGAGTCAGGATCAGGATCAACGGTCTGGCCGGTCGCCAGTTCCATTATTTTCTTGGCGCGCTGGTTCACATCACGCGGACGTTTAGGATTTGCCATTCATTGAATATGGCATGGCCGACAGAAAGCCGCTACGGGGCGCAAAATTCAAACTGAGACACCACCAAACTGTGACACCGCTTGACACCGACCTTGTGCGGCGGTACCCGACTCTCCTATAGCCCAGGTGGCGGAATTGGTAGACGCGCTAGCTTCAGGTGCTAGTGGCCGCAAGGTCGTGGAAGTTCGAGTCTTCTCCTGGGCACCAAAGTCGATTGGTACAACGCCGATCTGAGATCAAGGACGCACATGACCGTTTATTTGCACAAAGGCGATCTGCCCGCCGACGTTAAATTCGGCAAGATTGTCGCGATCGATTCCGAAACCATGGGATTGCTGCCAGTTCGAGATCGGCTTTGCGTGGTCCAGCTTTCCGCTGGCGACGGCGATGCCCACCTGGTTCAGTTCGAAAAAGATGCCTACCACGCCCCCGTTTTATCGGCGTTGATGGAAGACCCTAACGTCCTCAAGCTGTTTCATTACGCGCGGTTCGACGTGGCAATGATGCGCTATCACCTGAACGTTCTTGCCACGCCGATCTATTGCACCAAGATCGCCTCCCGCCTTGCCCGTACATACACCGATCGCCACGGCCTGAAGGATCTGTGCCGCGAGCTGTTAAAGGTCGATTTGTCGAAGACTCAGCAATCATCGGATTGGGGCGCGGAAACCCTGACCGAAGAGCAAAAAACGTACGCCGCCTCCGACGTTCTGTATCTGCACCAAATAAAAGACGCGTTGGATGGTATGCTAGTCCGCGAAGGTCGCCAGCATTTGGCCGCCGCCGCGTTTGCGTTCCTGCCGATCCGGTCTGAATTGGATCTGTCCGGGTGGGCCGAAATGGACATTTTCGCGCACTGACGGAGCGCACATGTGAGTGCCCAAGCCAAAAAATCCGAGACCGATTCCACCGGGGTGAGCAATAGCCTGACCATCGGCCGCCTGGTTTTGCGCCTGGAAGCCGCCGGCATTCTCGAACTAGAAGGCATCTTAGGCGGCGAATTCACCGCAGCGGTGGACGCCATTTTTGCCCTGGGCGACCAGGGCCGATTGGTAGTCAGCGGCATGGGAAAAAGCGGCCATGTGGCGCGCAAAATTGCCGCAACCCTGGCATCAACCGGCACCCCGGCGCTGTTCGTCCACGCCGGCGAGGCGAGCCACGGGGATTTGGGCATGGTCACCACCCGGGACGCTGTCCTGGTGTTATCCAATTCCGGGGAAACCCCCGAAGTGGCCGATATGGTCAATTACTGCCACCGATTTGCGATTCCCCTAATTGCCATGGTGGGCAAGGCTGACAGCGCCTTGGGATCCGCCGCCAACATCACCTTGGCCTTGCCAGATATCACCGAGGCTGGGCCGCTGGGATTGGCCCCAACCACGTCGACCACCATGATGCTGGCCCTGGGCGACGCCCTGGCCGTGGCCTTGTTGGACCACCGGGGCTTTTCCCCGGAAAACTTCCACGCCTTTCACCCCGGCGGCAAATTGGGACGCAAATTGGTCAAGGTCAGCGATCTTTGCCACACCGGCGACGCGGTTCCCTTGGTCCCAGAAAACATGCGCATGTCCGAGGTCGTGGTGGTGATGACAGAAAAAAGCCTGGGGTGCGCCGGTGTGGTCGACGCCACAGGCAAATTGCTGGGGATTATCACGGATGGTGATTTGCGGCGGATGATGGACGACGATTTTGTTCAGCGCACCGCCGCCGAATTTATGACACCAGGCCCAAAAACCATCGATGGCGACGCCCTGGCTTCCGAAGCTCTGGGCCGCATGAACGCCGCCCACATCACCAGTTTGTTCGTGGAAAAAGATGGAGCCCCGGTGGGGATTCTTCACGTCCACGATTGCCTGGCTGCTGGGGTCGCATGAACATTGCCGACAATCTGACCCAACGTCGCCGGGGGGTCGCCACAAAGCTTGGCCGCGGATACAGCCAGTTCGTCGGTTTGATGAAATTCGTTTTGCCCTTGGCCGCCGTCGCCCTGATCGCCCTGATGATTGGCTGGCCCGGCGTCGATGGGGACGGTGACGGATTTCGCTTATCCATCGCCGATCTGGCCCCGGACGCCGATGGCAATTTGGGCATCACCCGGGCGCGATTCGCTGGCACCGACCGGTTCGACCAGCCGTTTTTGGTGACCGCCGAACATGCCATTCAGGACGCCACCCAGGGCGCCAATGGGTTCGACGTGTTCGCCCTGGAAACCTTGCAAGCCGATCTGACCATGGCCAACGGAACCTGGATCACCATTTCCGCCGCCACCGGGCAGTTTGAGCGCAGCGCCCGAATTCTGGATTTGGTGGGGCCAATTTCGGTGTACACCGATGTGGGCTATGAAATTCACGCCGACCAAGCCCGTCTTGATTTGCGCCAGGGCACGGTAATCAGCGATGGCCCAGTCCAAGGGCACGGGCCATTGGGCGCAATTTCGGCATCAAATGGCGTCGCATTTTCCAGCGACACCGGCACCCTGACATTTACCGGCCAGGTCCGCGTGACCATTAATCCAAAGTCGGGCGGATGAAGGGGCTAAGCCGCTGGCGGATCGCATTGGCTACCATGGTGGGGATGGCATTGGCCCTTGGCGGTATAGCCCAGGCCCAAGAAGGTGCCGCCCGATTGGACACCGCCGAGCCGATCGAAATTCTTGCGGACACCCTAGAGGTCAATCAAGAACAGCAGTTGGCGATCTTTTCCGGCAATGTGGCCGCCACCCAGGGGCAAATCTTGCTGAACGCCGACCGGGTCGTGGTCCATTATGCGGCAGGGGGCGGCGATGGGGTCCAGGCAATCAGCACCATTGACGCCGAAGGGAACGTATTTTTCACCACCAATTTCGAGACTGCCCAGGGCGATGCCGGTCTTTATGACGTTGAGAATGGTATGATTACGTTAACCGGCGACGTTGTATTGACTCGGGGAGACAATGTTTTACGAGGCACCCGTTTGGTTTTGAACCTGTTGGACGGTACAAGCAGAGTTGACGGCGGTGCCGCCGAAGACGGTGGCCGCGTGCGCGGCGTGTTCGTGCCTAACAACCCCGCCAATTGAACGACCGGACCCAAGCCCGAATTCATGATTGACCAGAACACCTCAGACCCAAAATCCCATACCGAGCCCGTCGATGGCCCGCGCCTGGTCGCCGAAAACAGCGGTCTGTCTGTGGAACAAATCGGCAAGGGCTATCGCAATCGCCCGGTCCTAAGAGACGTCAGCTTGACCGTGCGCCGGGGCGAGGCCGTGGGGCTGCTGGGGCCGAACGGTGCCGGCAAAACCACATGTTTTTACATAATCACCGGCCTGACGGCCCCGGATTACGGCGAAATTTACTTGGATGGCCACAAAATTACCGACCTGCCCATGTATCGGCGGGCCCGGTTGGGGGTTGGCTATTTGCCCCAGGAGGCCTCAATTTTTCGCGGCATGACCGTGGAAAACAACATTCGTGCAATTTTGGAAGTGATCGAGCCGATCCGCGACAGGCGCGAAGCCATCCTGGACGATCTTTTGGCCGAGTTTTCCATCAGCCATCTGCGCCGCACCAATGCCCAGGCCCTGTCTGGGGGGGAACGGCGACGGGTCGAAATCGCCCGGGCCCTGGCATCGCAGCCCAGCTTTATGTTGTTGGACGAGCCCTTGGCCGGGATCGACCCGGTGGCAATCAGCGATATCCGCGATCTGGTGTCGCATCTGAAAGATCGGGGGATCGGGGTTTTGATCACCGATCACAACGTCCGCGAGGCCCTGGAAATCATCGATCGCGCCTACATCTTGAATGATGGTCAGGTGTTAATGGAAGGTCCGCCATCCGAAATCGTCACCCACGAGGATGTGCGCCGGGTGTATTTGGGGGATCGGTTTAACCTTTAGTTCGCCTGCCCATGGCCATTTCCCCGAAACTTGAACTTCGTCAAAGCCAGGCTCTGGTGATGACCCCTCAATTGCAGCAGGCGATTAAGCTGCTGCAACTGAGCAATCTTGAATTAGCGGAATACGTCGAATCCGAAGTGGAACAAAACCCGCTGTTGGAGCAAGACGAGCCGCGCGAGCGGCGGGAAGATGAACCCGGCGCGGTGCCGCGCGAAGGGGAGGGTGCCGAGGCCAGTGCGGACGGTAGCGAACAATCGGCGGATACCGATGTTTCCAGTCTGGAAATGTCGGAAATGAGCCCCGAAGGCAGCACATCGGATACCCCCCTTGATATGGATATGAACGAAGCCCTGGGATCGGACGAACCCATGGCCGGGCAACAATCCCTGGATTCAGAACGGCTGATCCGGGCAGGCGGTGGGCGGTCCGATTTTGGCGGCGACGATTTCGACATGGACCAATCCCTGTCAGGAGAAATTTCCCTGAAAGATCATCTAACCGCGCAGTTGGG
>JABHVE010000133.1 GCA_018658465.1 Alphaproteobacteria bacterium | reverse complement strand
GAGCCATGGGCCCGGGGCAGGATACCCACTTCGGCCATAATCGGCCGCACGGTCTTGGTATCGCGGCCATCGATGCGCTCGCCGGTCTTCAAAATGTTACCGCGGACGATGGCTTTTTCCAGGCTTTTGAATGCCCCACCGGCGTTTGCCGTCAGAGCCTCGTCGCCACCTTCGGCGATTTCATCCATTGCCTTGGTGCGCACTGCGGCGACCTTATCGGTGCGGGCCTGTTTGGATTTTTCACCATAGGCGGCGCGCAAATCGGCTTCGGCGATTTTGGCCATGGCGGCTTTGGCTTCGTCGACACCGGTTTCTTCTGCCACGTCCCACGGATCCTTGGCGCAGGCTTCGGCCAAATCGACGATCATCGCGATGACTTCGCGCGACGCCTTGTGGCCAAACATGACGGCGTCAAGCATCTGTTGTTCCGATAATTCTTTGGCTTCGGATTCCACCATCAGCACGCTGTCGTCGGTGCCCGCCATGATCAGATCCAGGTGGGTATCAGCCATGGAATCCTGCACCGGGTTCAGAACGAATTCACCGTCGATCAGGCCGACACGGGCACCACCGATGGGGCCCATAAACGGAATACCCGAAAGGGTGAGTGCGGCGCTGGCACCAACCAGGGCGACAATATCCGGATCATTTTCGAAATCATGGGCCAGGACGGTACAGATGACCTGGGTTTCATTGCGAAAGCCCTTGGCGAACAAGGGCCGGATCGGCCGGTCAATCAGTCGCGATGTCAGGGTTTCTTTTTCGGCAGGACGACCTTCGCGCTTGAAGAAACCACCCGGGATCTTGCCAGCGGCAAATGTCTTTTCTTGGTAATTCACAGTCAGCGGGAAAAAATCGATTCCCGGCTTCGGGGTTTTTTGGGCCACGGCGGTGCACAACACAGTTGTGTCGCCATAAGTGACCATAACGGCAGCATCAGCTTGGCGGGCAATTTTGCCCGTTTCCATGACGAGCGTGCGCCCGCCCCATTCAATTTCGCGTCTATGTTCGTCAAACATCTTTGTCTCTTCCTTCATCCATTTTCGACCGCCCATGCGGTCTTAACGTCTTGACCGCCCATGCGGTCTTCACCACAGCCACCCGTGCGGCTGTGGTCAATCGTATCGTCGTCGTAAAAACGGCATTCCAAACCGGGGGCAATTGCCACCGATTAAGTCAGGCTGGGGGCTCTTGAAAATTGGCCAAGGCCCCGGGCTATTTACGGATGCCGAGCGCCTTGATCAACGCATCGTACCGCGTAACATCCTCGCGTTTCAGATAATCCAAAAGTTTGCGCCGAGTGCTGATCATTTTCAGCAGCCCGCGCCGCGAGTGGCGGTCCTTGGCGTGTTCTTTAAAGTGTTCAGTCAGGTTGCGAATACGTTCGCTTAAAATTGCCACCTGGACGTCGGCTGAACCGGTATCGCCCTTGGCGATGGCATAGGTATCGATCAGTTCTTTTTTTCGCTCAACGGTTATCGACATCTGCTCCTCTAAATGTAATTTCGTTCAAAGATTGAAAACACGTACGGCCCGGACCTCACCGTCTTCCACATGCCCTAAGGCAACTGGAAGACCGTCGGCCATGGCACATACAGCGCCAGGATTAGCGTTTGGAGCCTGCACCACTTGGCCCGCCCGAAGGCGTTGGGCTTGGGGCCCGGTTAAATCCAGCGCCGGGATGTCGGCCAGCGCAGTTTCAACCGGATGCAGGTACCCGTCCGGCGCGGCACTATGCACGACTTCCCCTAGGCGTTCCAGGGAAATTGCATCCTTTTCGGTCATGGTGCCTACGGCTAATCGCCGCATGGAAGCCACATGGCCCACAGTGCCCAAAGCCCGTGCCAAATCACGGGCCAGGGACCGGATGTAGGTGCCTTTTCCGCATTCCACCACGAATTCCGAGGTATCGGCGGTGGGAGAGCCGCGCCAATCAAAGCGATCGACCCGCACAATGCGTGGCACCATTTCCGGGGCTTTGCCGTCCCGGGCCAAGGCATAGGCGCGTTTGCCATCAATTTTGATGGCGGAATAGGCCGGGGGGGCTTGGGCAATTTCGCCGGTGAAGGCGCTTAAAGCCGCCAGAATTTCGGCCTCTGTGGGCCGGTGGTCCGAGGTTTCGACCACCGCGCCTTCGCTGTCATCGGTCTCGGTGGCCTGACCCCAACGCAATACGAAGCCATAAATTTTGGTGCCGTCTTGGATATACGACACGGTTTTGGTGGCTTCCCCCAAGGCGATGGGCAACACCCCGGTGGCCAGGGGATCCAAGGTTCCCCCATGACCGGCCTTGGCGGCGCCGGTAATGTGGCGAACCTGGCCCACGGCCCAGGCCGATGACCGGCCCAACGGCTTGTCCAAAATCACCCAGCCGTTGATGGGCTTGCCCTTGCGCTTACGCCCCATCGCCGGGCTCGGAGTTTTTCGTGTCCGTATCGTCTGGGGTGTCTGAGTCGGCTGAGTTTTCGCCGCCTTCCACCGCCAAATCACGGGCGACTTCTGGCCGCCGCAACATCTGGTCCAGGTGTTCGGTGGCACCAAAGGTTTTGTCGATGGCAAAGGATATGTGGGGGCTGCGCCGCAAATACACCGCCTGGTTCACCCGGCCCCGCAGAAACGGTGCAGACCGTTTAAGGGCTTTCAATAATTCGGCTTCATCGTCGGCGTCCATGCGTTCGCCCAGCGGCATGACAAAGGCCGTGGCGTTGGTCAAATCTGGCGAGGCTTGAACCTCGGTGACCGTGATGGAGCGCCCAGCCAAAACCGGATCGCGCAATTCACCGCGCGTGAAGACTTCGGACAGTGCGTGGCGAATTTCTTCGCCCACCCGTAATTGGCGCTGGCTAGGCGCCCGGCGTTGTTGCCGGGTCATGGCAGAGTCCCTTGATCCGTTATTCGGAAAGGGTGCGGGCGATTTCTTCGACTTCGAACGCTTCGATCACGTCGCCCTGTTTCAGATCCTGATAGCGTTCGAAAGACATGCCGCATTCCATGCCTGATTTGACTTCGTTCGCATCGTCTTTGAAGCGTTTTAAGGTTGCCAAATCGCCTTCGTGGATAACCACATCGTCGCGCAACAAGCGGACCTTTGCCCCCCGGCGCATAAGGCCATCGGTAACCCGACAGCCGGCGATCTTGCCGACCTTGGAGACATTAAAGACTTCCAGAATTTCGGCGTTGCCCAGCATGGTTTCGCGGATGGTCGGTGCCAACATGCCGGTGAGAACGCCGGTGAAGTCTTCGATGATTTCATAAATCACCGAGTAATAGCGAATGTCGACGCCGTCACGTTTGGCCAGCTGTCGGGCCTGGGCATTGGCGCGGGTGTTGAAACCAAAGATCACGGCCCCCGCTGCGCCGGCCAGGCTGACATCGGATTCGTTGATGCCGCCCACGGCCCCGTGGACAATCCGCACTTTGACTTCGTCGTTGGACAGCTTCGCGGCCGCACCCATGATGGCCTCTAATGACCCTTGGACATCGGCCTTGATCAGCACCGTGAATTCTGACGCTTCGCCGTCTTTGATCTGTTCGAAAATCTGATCCAGGCTGGCACGGTCTTCCCCTTGGGTTTCCGTGCGCGAACGGCGGCCACGATAGTCGGCGATCTCCCGCGCCTTGGCTTCGTTGACCACCACCGAGAATTCGTCCCCCGCATCGGGGGCACCGGTCAGGCCCAAAATTTCCACAGGAACCGATGGCCCTGCTTCGGTGACCTTTTGGCCGTGCTCGTCGATCATTGCCCGCACCCGACCCCATTGGCCACCGGCCACAAAGGTATCGCCCACATGCAGAGTGCCGCGTTTCACCAACACCGTGGCCACCGGACCGCGCCCAGTATCGATCCGGGCTTCGACCACCGCGCCATCGGCAGGGCGATTGGGATTGGCTTTCAATTCAAGCAAATCGGCCTGCAATAAAATGGCTTCTTCGAGTTTGTCCAGGTTGCGACTTTCCTTCGCCGAAACCTCAACCGCCAAAATATCGCCGCCCATTTCTTCGACCACCATGTCGTGCTGCAATAAATCTTGGCGCACGCGGTTGGGATCGGACCCCGGCAAATCAATTTTGTTGATCGCGACAATGACCGGGACTTCGGCTTCTTTGGCATGACGAATAGCTTCGATCGTCTGAGGCATCAGGCCATCATCGGCAGCCACCACCAAGACAACAATGTCGGTGACCATGGCACCACGCAGGCGCATCGACGTGAAGGCTTCGTGGCCCGGTGTGTCTAGGAACGAAATTTTTGCCCCCGACGACAATTCCACCTGATAGGCACCAATGTGTTGGGTGATGCCACCGGCTTCCCCCGCCGCCACATCGGTTTTGCGCAAGGCGTCCAGCAGCGATGTTTTGCCGTGATCCACGTGGCCCATGACCGTGACGATGGGGGCGCGGGTCACCAAAGAATCTGGCGTGTCTTCAACACCTTCGATGCCGATCTCGACATCCGATTCCGCCACCCGTTTCAGCTTGTGGCCGAATTCCGAAACAATCAGTTCTGCCGTGTCGGCATCCACATCGGCATCCGGGGTCGCCATTACCCCCATGCGCATCAACGCTTTCACCACGTCGACGCTGCGTTCGGCCATGCGATTGGCAAGTTCCTGCACGGTAATGTTTTCCGGCACCACCACTTCGCGGACGATT
>JABHVE010000119.1 GCA_018658465.1 Alphaproteobacteria bacterium | reverse complement strand
TACGGGTACCGCCATCAGAGGTCGATCGCACGCGGCCGATTTGGGAAACTAAACCGGTAAACATTTCTTATGTCCGATCCACGGCAAAGGTCTCGATGATGTCCTCGCCAACGGTCATCGTTTCCGTGCGTCGAAATGTCGGCGCGCCATCAACGGCTCCCAACCCTAATTCACCGACTGCCGCCAACCCGTCGCCCCCAAGCATTTTGGCACCGCGCGCCCACATCAGCCGGTCGACAAACCCCGACCGCAAAAAGGCCGCCGCAATGGTCCCGCCACCTTCTACCATTAGACGAGTAATACCCTTAACCCCAAGGACTTCAAGACATGTCTTCAAATCCGGATGGCCATCGGCGTCCGATGCCACAACGTGAACCTCGACCCCCTGGGATTCCATATCTGCACGGTGGTCAGGATCAGAGGAGTCGGTGGTTAAAATCCATGTGGGAATTTCTTTGGCGGTGGTCACCACTTTGGCCGACATTGAGAGTCCTCGGTGGCCTTCCAAGATGACGCGCACCGGGGATCGACCAGTCATCCCAGGCAACCGGCATGTCAGTTCTGGATCGTCAGCATTCACGGTGCCCGCCCCAACCAAAACAGCATCGTGGCGGGCCCGCAGTCCGTGGCCGTGGGCGCGGGCGCCCGGGCCGGTTATCCATTTGCTCTTGCCGGCCGACGTGGCGATACGCCCATCGATGGACGCGGCCAATTTCAACGTCACCATGGGTCTATCGCTTTGCACGCGGGTGAAAAACCCAATGTTCAAATCGATGGCATCCGTTTCCAAAACCCCTTCAACAACATCGATGCCGGCTGACTTCAGTGCGTCGATTCCACCACCGTTCACCCTGGTATCGGGATCGCGGCAGGCTACCACGACTTTGGCAACTCCGGCTTCCACCAACGCTGCCGCGCATGGCGGGGTTTCTCCATGATGGGCGCAGGGCTCTAACGTCACATAGGCCGTGGCACCCCGGGCCCTGTCTCCCGCGCGGGCCAAGGCTTCGGTTTCTGCGTGGGGCCTGCCTCCGGGTTGGGTCCAGCCTCGACCAATGGGGTGTCCATCTTTCACCAACACGCAGCCCACTGACGGATTGGGCCAGACCTGCCCCAATCCCCGTTGCGCCAGGGCCAACGCCGACCGCATATGATGGTCGTCCTCAGTCTTCTCCGTCGCCACTTAGCTCGCCCACGAAATCTTCAAAATCCCGGGCCTCACGGAAATTTTTATAGACCGAGGCAAATCGCACATAGGCGACCTGATCCAGATTGGCCAGCCCATCCATGACCATCTCGCCGATGACTGTGGAATTTACCTCTGGCTCGCCAAGGCTTTCTAATCGGCGGACAATTCCCGTTACCATGCGGTCAACCCGGTCTGGGTCCACGGGGCGTTTTCGGGTGGCGATCAAGACCGAACGCAACAGCTTGTCACGATCAAACGCCGCCCGCCGCCCGTCCGACTTCAACACCGTCAGCTCTCGCAGCTGGATGCGCTCAAAAGTTGTGAATCGTGAGCCGCACGCTTGGCAATATCGCCGCCGCCGGATAGCCGAGGCATCCTCGGTCGGGCGGGAATCTTTCACCTGAGTATCGGCGTTTCCGCAAAATGGACAACGCATGACCGTCCGCCTTCCTAAATGTTGTTGGCAACGGTGGAGGCACCTGATCGCCGCCACCAATCAAGATCCTGGTACACTGGGAACCGTCCGCACAGTTCCAAAACTTGGGCCTTGGTTTTCGCTTCGGCTGCCGAATTGTCATCCGGGTTCGCCGCCATTCCATCCAACACATCGGCGATCATTTCACCGATCTGGCGGAATTCTTGTTCGCCGAATCCACGGGTGGTCCCGGCCGGGCTGCCCAATCGGATCCCTGACGTTACAAACGGTTTTTCGGGATCAAAGGGGATGCCGTTTTTATTGCAGGTGATATTTGCGTTGCCCAGGGTTGCTTCGGCGACTTTCCCGGTAAGGCCCAAGGGCCGCAAATCCACCAACATCAAATGGGTGTCGGTACCGCCAGAAACAATATCCAAGCCGCGGCTCAACAACACTTCGGCCAGGGCTTTCGCATTCACCACCACGGCCTTGCCGTAATCCTTGAAATCCGGACGCAAGGCTTCGGCCAGCGCCACCGCCTTGGCCGCAATCACGTGCATCAACGGGCCACCCTGGATGCCGGGGAAAATCGCCGAATTGACCTTTTTGGCGATGGTTTCGTCGTTGGTCAGGATCATCCCGCCCCGGGGCCCGCGTAAAGTTTTGTGGGTCGTGGTGGTGACCACATGGGCGTGGGGGAACGGATTGGGATGTTCCCCCGCCGCCACCAACCCAGCGTAGTGGGCCATGTCCACCATCAACACCGCATCGACTGAGTCCGCGATTTCGCGGAACTTGGCATGGTCTATTTCCCGGGGATAGGCCGAGCCCCCGGCGATGATCAATTTCGGTTTGTGCGCGGTGGCTAGCTGCGCCACTTCATCAAAATCGATACGGGCGTCATCCCGACGCACACCATAATTGATCGCATTGAACCACTTGCCGGACTGGCTGGGCGGCGACCCGTG
>JABHVE010000126.1 GCA_018658465.1 Alphaproteobacteria bacterium | reverse complement strand
TGCCGGTCTCGCTTAACCGCCGTTCGCGGATGATCGTCTGTTCCCGATCAGATAAATCCGCCATCGCCGTGCGAATCCATTCAGATTGGGTTTTGGCATCGTGGGCATTGGCCACAATGTCTTCGGGACCGGGGCCTTCGTCGGCCAGAAAATCTTGCCATTCCCCATCGTTGTCTTCGGCTACCGGGGAATTCAGGGAAAAATCATGGGCAAGCAATCGCATGTCCATGGATTCAACATCGCGGGTGGGCACATTCAGGGTATGGGCAACTTTGGATTGGCCGTCTTGGTCTAACAGCCCTGCGGCACCACCTTCCAAAATTCGGGCACGGAGTCGGCGCAAATTGAAAAACAGGGATTTTTGGGCAGCAGTGGTGCCGGTGCGCACGATCGACCAATTGCGCAAAACGAATTCCTGCATGGACGACCGAATCCACCAGGTGGAATAGGTGGAAAACCGCACGTTGCGCGCCGGATCGAACCGCGCGGCTGCCTGCATTAAACCGATATTGCCTTCTTGGACCAGGTCACCGATGGGCAGGCCATAGCTGCGGAATCGCCCGGCTGTGGAGATCACCAGTCGCAAATAGGGCGAAACAAGATCGTGCAGGGCCTTTTCGTCGCCGGCTTCCCGCCATCGCCGCGCCAAATTCTGTTCGTGCTCTCGTTCTAACAGAGGAATGCTCATGGCGGCGCGCACGAATTTGCGGTTCGCCTTTTGGGTCTGTGGGGTATCAAGATAACTCATGACTCTCTCCCAAATAATCGGGCTTGCCCTACAACCCTTACGAACCCGCCATTATCAAATCCCATTTTAGGACAACCTAAACTTTTATTAACATAGCTCATAAACTGGCTATTTAACTTGAAAAAACCCAAAGAAACTGGGACTTTCTCTGCAAATTAGTAAATTACCTTACTCCCCTACTCGGATTAATGTAAAGAGCAAAAATATTCCTATACACGCACACCGCGTGCATGCAATGCACGCCCACCGCGTGCACGGCCCGGTAGTTGACTGAATGTGTTGGGTTAGGCCTGGATGGCGTCGGTGATAGAGCCGTCGGTGGAAAAGCAGGCAGCCATCAATGTGCCGCCAAAACCGCACCCGCCGTCCAGGGTGACTGCGTACTTGTCCAATTCCGTTCCCCGGCGGGAACGGCCGAATCCGCGCACCAACCGGTTATAGCCATCGTATTTCGGGGGGATGTCGGAAAAATATCCGGATCCCCACCAAAAGGTGTCCCCTTGCTCGCTGATCGGCCGCTGGGGATCAACCCCGGCGGCAACGAACAATAACGACCCGTCCGCTGTATACGCGGCGCGGCGCAAGGCCCCGTGCAATTGGTCATGGCCCGGGCGGGTGCGCATGGAGGTCTGAATGCTGGTAGTCCACTGGGCCATTGCCAACGCCCCCTCGCGACACGCGGCTTTGCCGTCCCCTGGGCTGATGCCATAGGCTTCCAGGGTCGCAGCCATGCCTTGGCCCAACATCCAATCCAGCACTTCGCCGGGGTTAGGGGCCATATGAAGCTGCACCAGTCGGCGCCACATTTCTTCTTGGGCACCGCGCAAAAAGGCGATGTCAGATGCGAACATGCCGGGCCGGGCCAGCACGCTTCGGCGCATGCGCAGCATTGCATCTTGGGCCTTGATGATGCCGGGCCCGTGGCCAAGATGGTTGCCCAAAAAGACGATTTTATCGCCAGGCTCCAGCCGCCGCTGAAGCTCGTGAAGCACCGCTTCCAGGCGTTCGGCCTCGCCGTGGATTGCCCCCACCGCCCAAACCCGTCGGGCGGCGGTTAGCACCGAAAATTTATCTGTTTCAGCAGCCATACAGGGGCTTGCTACGAAAGTTGGGTGTGGCCCGGCACGGGGCCTTTAGGCGGCTTGCAGGACTTTTTCCAGGCGCTCTGTTGCTGCGTCTTCGCCGATTTTCTCCACCGCAGCCAGTTCCCGAGCCAAGCGTTCCAGCGCCGCTTCGTAAATTTGCCGCTCGCTGTACGACTGGTCCGGTTGGCTGGCGTTGCGATGTAAATCGCGGATGACTTCGGCGATGGCCACAGGGTCGCCGGAATTGATTTTCGCTTGGTATTCCTGGGCTCTGCGGCTCCACATCGTGCGCTTTGCCCGGGCCTTGCCCTTCAAGGTGGTCAGGGCTGTATCCATCACCTTGGACGACGACAGTTTCCGCATACCAACGGTGCTGGCCTTTGTGACCGGCACGCGCAGGGTCATTTTGTCCTTTTCGAAGTTGATCACGAACAGTTCCATTTTCGTGCCTTCGATCTCCTGCTTCTCGATCGCCTTGATGAAGCCGACCCCATGGGTCGGATAGACGACGAAATCCTTCGGAGCGAATTCCTTGGTCTTCTTTTTGGCCATATTTCCTTCTTTCAATCAAAGCGCAAACGCGCGGGGGCGGCTGCCCGGTTTCGCCGATTCTGTCATTTTGCCAGGGTGGCGCCCTTCGCTGTGAATGG
>JABHVE010000070.1 GCA_018658465.1 Alphaproteobacteria bacterium | reverse complement strand
TGTTCGCCGTTTGCTTTTGGCGACCACCGGCACGGCGCGCGGCCGCCTCAGACGGCTCGCCTTTTGGCATGGCCCGCCGGAATAGAAATTCATTGGGCCGTTTGCCGACCTCTGGCGGTGGCGATGGGACGGATTCCGGCCGCCCATAGGCCGGGGTCGGCTGAATCAGTGGGGAGGTTATGGCGGAAATGGAAGGCACGGGCGCGAGGGGCTAACGGGGGGGGGAGAGAGCCAGCCGGTCGCGCCCGTGGGGGGAAGACTTTTCCGAAGGATTGTATTTTGGCGTGCTTGCCATTCCGCTCCTCCGTCTGTTTTCGTCCGTTCCGGATTGATGAGAACCTTAATATCAAATTATTACCTAAAATTTAAGAGAAATTAGAAAAAAAAGAATTATACATTAACCATAAAAGCCGCTTTCAGCTCGATTTGAGCCAAAAAACGGCAGAAAACAGCGCCTTTCAGCGCTGGTAAATCTTAAATTATTTTGGGAGTTCGCCAGTCGGCGAAGAAAAAATTAGCCTACGTCGTCCCGGCGGCGGCGGATTTCGTCAAAAACGTCTTCCGGGTCGGTGCCTTCGGGCATCCCAACCATTTCAGCCATTTCCGGGGTGTCGGCGCGCAAGAACGGGTTCATGGCGATTTCCTCGGATAGCAGGAAGGGCACGCTGATATTGGTGCCAGCAGTGATATTTTCGCGGATTGTTTGTCCGCGCTGGCGGATTGCCTGGTTTTCCCGGTCGATCTTGCGGGCAAATTTGTAATTCCGTTCAGAATGCTCGTGGGCGCAATAGACCTGCGTGTCCCCCGGCAGCGCTTTGATTTTTTTCAGGGACTCCCACATCAAATCCACTGTGCCACCCAGCACCTTGCCGCATCCCAAGGGCGACAGCACATCGCCGCAAAACAGGGCTTTGGCCGTCGGAAAATGATATCCCACGTGGCCAATCGTGTGCCCGGGCAATGACAACACCACCCCTTGGGCATCGCCGATGGAGATATTGTCGCCGTCCTTCACGCCCTTGGTGATACCGGGGATTTTGTTGGCTTCGGCCTCTGGCCCAAAAATTTCACAGTTATAGGAGTTTTTCATGTCCAGGTTGCCGCCGATTTGGTCAGCGTGCTGGTGGGTGCAGAAAATTTTCCGCACGCGCCAGCCCAAATTATCTAGCTCGGCCACCACGGGGCCGGCGATGCCTGGATCAATGACCGCAGCAGTCCCAGAGCCACGGTGGTTTACCATGTACACGTAATTGTCTCGGAGAACGGTGATCTGTTTAATTTCGAGCCTTGCCATAAAACCCTGGGCCTGTACTAAAGATAAACGTGAATGATGAAATGGCGTGCGATATGCACAGAATTGATACGGCCATTTTAGCGCGAAGTGGAGGTCCAGTGCCAACCCATTTAGTCCCCCGGATGATCTAGGGGCCCGGCGGTGGTACGGTGATCGCCTATGCAGCCAGATGTTACGGATTTCAGACAATTTTATGATACCGGGTTGGGTGCCGTCGCTCGCCAAGGGATTGCCCCAAGGCTGCGCCGGGCTTGGCCCGAAACCCGGGGCCTTACGGTCTTGGGATTGGGGTACGCGACCCCTTATTTGGAGGCTTTTCAGGGGGAAGCTGGCCGCGTTCTGGCGTTGATGCTGGCGGGCCAAGGGGTCGTTCACTGGCCCGATGTGGGGGTTGGTCAGGTGGCCTTGGCCCATGAAACCGAAATACCCCTGCCCGACGAGTCCGTCGACCGGGTTTTGTTGGTCCATGCCTTGGAACACACCGAGCACATTCGTGAAATGTTGCGCGAAGTTTGGCGGATCATGCCGTCCAGCGGCCGCTTGATTGTGGTGGTGCCAAACCGCCGGGGCATATGGGCGCGCCTGGAACGCACACCATTTGGCCACGGGCACCCATACAGCCCGCCGCAAATCTTGGGGCTGCTGCGGGAAACTATGTTTTCGCCCATCGTCACCAACACCAGCCTTTTTATGCCGCCGATGAAATCCCGGGTGATGTTGCGCAGCGCCAAGGCAATGGAAAACTTGGGGGCCGTTGGCCTGGGGGTTGGTGGGGTGCTGGTGGCCGAGGCCGCCAAGCAAATCTATGCAATCACCGGGACCGCGGCGCCTGTGGCCAAGCGCAAGCGGTCGGTGGCGGCGGTGCAGACTTTGGTCCGGTCTTAACCCCGTCCTCAGGTGTCCTCAGCTGTTCTTGCTGCTTAGCAAAAACACGGCTTGTTCGCCAAAAAGATTGGCCGCCCAGCCAGAATTTGAGAACCCAGTGGCCCGACCCTGGGGGTTCACCGAAATCCCGCGCTCGATCACGATGCCCAAATCCCGGCACAGATCAATGAAGTCCAAAATCGTGCACAAATGGATGTTCTGGGTCTTGTACCAATCTTCCCCCAGGATCCCTGTGCGCGGCATGCGGCCACCCAACAACAATTTCCAGCGCACTTGCCAATAGCCAAAATTCGGGAACGAAACGATCGCCTTGGCGCCGATGCGTACCAAATCGGACACCACTTGTTTGGGATTGCGCGTGGCCTGCAATGTCTGGCTCAACACCACGTAATCAAACGCCTGGGTAGGGTAATCGGCCAAATCCGTGTCGGCGTCCCCTTGGACCACCGACAACCCTTGAGCCACCGTGGCGTTCACCCCGGCCTGGCTCAGCTCGATGCCGCGGCCATCTACGTCAAGATTTTTCACCAAATGGGTCAGCAGGGCGCCGTCGCCACAGCCCACGTCCAACACCCGTGATCCCGGTGCGATCATGTCGGCAATCAGTTTTAGATCGCCGCGGATTTCATAATGCACGGGCCCCGCCTGTTCGGCCTGGCCGCGGCCCAGGGCGTCATCGGTCACGGCGTTTCAAACCCTAGTTTTTCGGCGGCCGCCGACAAGAATCCTCCCAAGGTGGCGTGCAATTCGGGTTCGTCCAGCAAAAATGCGTCGTGGCCTTTGTCGGTATCGATCTCGACAAAGCTTACGTCTGCCGCCACCGCGTTCAAGGCGTGGACAATTTCGCGCACTTCCGAGGTGGTGAACAGCCAATCGCTGGTGAACGAAACCACGCAGAACCGCACGGATGTCCCCGTAAAGGCATCGGCCAAAACCCCATCGTGGTCGGCAACCATGTCGAAATAATCCATGGCCCGGGTCAGATACAAATACGAATTGGCGTCGAACCGTTCGACAAAGGTCATGCCTTGGTGGCGCAAATAGCTCTCCACCTGGAAATCGGCTTCGAAGCCATAGGTGATTTGGCTGCGGTCTTGCAGCTTGCGGCCAAATTTTCGCCGCAACGCTGCTTCCGACAAATAGGTGATGTGGGCAGCCATGCGGGCCACCGCCAAGCCCCGGGAAGGGCTCACATCTTTGGCCGCGTAATTGCCCCCATGCCAGTCGGGATCGGCCATGATTGCCTGGCGGCCAACTTCGTGAAAGCCAATATTCTGGGCGGAATGGCGGGCGGCGGCGGCGATGGGCACCGCTGTGTGCATGCGATCAGGGAACATGGACGCCCATTGCAGAACCTGCATCCCGCCCATGGATCCGCCGATCACGCAGAACAATTTGTCGATGCCCAAATGGTCCAACAACCTGGCTTGCGCGCGCACCATGTCGGCAATCGTAATGACCGGGAAATTGACCCCATATGGCTCGCCGGTGGCGGGATCAATACTGGCCGGGCCTGTGGTCCCCATGCAGCCGCCCAAGACGTTGGCGCAAATGATGTGATGGTGGGCGGGGTCCAGCGGTCGGCCTGGGCCGATCAGAATATGCCACCAGCCCGGCTTGCCGGTGTTCGGATGGGTGGAGGCAACGAACTGATCGCCGCTCAAGGCATGGCACACCAACACCGCATTGGATTTATCGGCGTTTAGCTCCCCGTATGTCTGATAGGCCACGGTGAACGGCCCCAGATCGACGCCGCAATCCAGCCGCATGGGCCGGTCGGTGCCCAATTCTACAGAAAATCCAGATGAGTCAGCGTCGGCCACAGAAGGTGCCTGGGGTGTATGTTTCATTGCGCAGTGAAGCCAGTTTTGTGCCGGCAGCTAGTTTCAAGCATACCGCGTTTCCATGGGTCGTAAAGCCAACGTTTCGTTTGGTTTTGTGCCGCCGTCGCTCATCTAGTATGAACCATATAATTCCGACGGCACCGGATTCCACTGCTTCTTAGGGGATTGCACAATGGTTGACCAGATACCGGCCGAGGGGAGCATTGCCCCAGACGCCAAGGTCGTCCCCCGGCCGCGACCAGGGGTCATGGATATCGCCCCCTATGTGGGCGGCCGGGCCAGTGCGCCCAACGTCGATCGGGTGATGAAATTATCGGCCAATGAATCCCCTCTAGGCGCCAGCCCCATGGCGGTCCAGGCCTATGGTCAGGCAGGGGACGGCCTGAACCGGTACCCCGATGGGGCGGCCAAGGATTTGCGCCAGGCAATTGCCGGCGTCCACGGGATCAACCCTGATCAAATCGTCTGCGGCGACGGATCCGACGAATTATTGCACCTGTTGGCCCTGGGGTTTGCGGGTCCAGGGGACGAAGTTCTATCCACGGAATTCGGCTTTGTGGTCTACCCCATGGTCGCCAAATCCGTTGGGGCGACCCCGGTGCAGGCCCGTGAAAAAGACTTCACCGTTGATGTGGATGCCCTGTTGGCCCAGGTGACGGACAAAACCCGGATTGTCTTTGTGGCCAATCCCAATTCCACTGGCACGTACATTCCGTGGGCGGAATTGTCCCGCCTGCATGATGGGTTGCCCGGCGATGTGTTGTTGGTGATCGATTCGGCCTATGCGGAATTTGTCGAAACCGCGGATTATTCGGCGGGGGAGGCCCTGGTGGTGGCGTCGTCCAACACCATTATGACCCGCACATTTTCCAAGGCCTATGGCTTGGCGGCTCTGCGCCTGGGTTGGTGTTATGGGCCAACCGGCGTCGTTGATGTGCTGAACCGCTTGCGTGGGCCGTTCAATGTGACGGCCCCGGCGCAAGCTGCGGGGATCGCGGCCCTGGGCGATGTGGATTTTCTGATGGCGGTGCAAGACCACGTGGCGTCGTGGCGTCCCTGGCTGACACGGGAATTGACCCGTCTGGGCTTACAGCCAATTCCCAGCGTCACGAACTTTGTGCTCGTACGGTTCCCCGGTGGTGCATCTTCGGCGGCGGCGACAAACGCCCACTTGGCCGCCCAAGGCATCCTGGTTCGTGACATGGACGCCTATGGTCTGACCGATTGCCTGCGCATCACGGTGGGCACCGAAGAAGAAATGCGCGCTTTGATCGCATCAATGGAAGACCATTTAGGGACCACCTCATGACCGCATTGTTTGAACGCATGGCCATTATCGGCCTGGGGCTAATTGGCTCGTCCGTCGCCCGGGTGGTGCGCCAACACGGCCTAGCCGATCACATTTGGGTCTGTGCCCGATCCCCTGAAACCCGCCAAGCTGCCACCGATTTGGGGCTCGCCGACGCGGTGTTCGCCGATGTGGCAGACGCCGTGGTGGATGCCGATTTCGTCCTGCTTTGCACGCCCTTGGGGACATACAAATCGCTGGCCGAGGCCTTTGGCCCCAGCCTGAAGCCCGGGGCAATCGTCTCCGATGTGGGCTCAGTCAAAGAGTCTGCGATCCGCGACATCGGACCCTTCATGCCCGATGGGGTGACGTTCGTGCCGGGGCACCCGGTGGCAGGGACAGAAAATTCAGGCCCCCATTCTGGGTACGCGGAATTATTCGAAGACCGCTGGACCATTTTGACGCCACCCGATGGCACCGATCAAAACGCCGTGGATGCCGTGGCGGAATTTTGGCGCCAGGCTGGTAGCATGGTGGAAATCATGGACGCCGCCCATCATGATTTGGTGTTGGCGGTGACCTCCCATCTGCCCCATTTGATTGCCTACAACATTGTCGGCACCGCTGATGATCTGGCGACGGTGACGGAATCCGAAGTCATCAAATTCGCTGCCGGTGGCTTTCGCGATTTCACCCGGATTGCCGCCTCGGACCCGGTCATGTGGCGGGATGTGTTCTTGACCAACCGCGACGCGGTTCTGGAAATGTTGGGGCGCTTTAACGAGGACCTATCGGCCCTGCAAAAAGCCATTCGTTACAAGGATGGCGATGCACTGGAGGCGTTGTTCACGCGAACCCGGCACATCCGCCGGGGGGTGATTGACGCCGGCCAAGCCGAGCCCGACGAAGCCCCGGACGACGCGGATTAATTCACCGGCAGCGACATTGGAATAATGGGGCCGATTGTTCCCAGGCTGGCGGGGCCCACGAAAATTAAACCTTCACCCGCTCGCACCGGTAATCCGACTGAGGTGTTGGCTCCCACTTGGCCCAAAAAGCTGAGCATCGCATTTACGGATCTCAGCTCGTCGTCGTCTAGCCTCCCTGCCGCATGAAACGCCTCGACGGTGGTCGCATAGCCCCTGATTAGGGCATCAACGGACCCCCGTGGGCGCATCTGGTCGTCCAGGGTGAAGCCGCCACGGCCGCTAAAATCCAAAGTCCCCCATCGCATTTGGGATTGAAGAATGCGCACGGCACCCTGGGCGTCCCGCCATTCTTCCAAGGCCCCAGTTAAATCGCCGGTGGGCAAAGTCCGGAGCATTTCCAAATTCGCTTGAACCAAGCTCAAAGTGTTGCCCAAAGGTCCCCGGGTGTGGGCGGGCAATACCAAGTTATCGAAGCGCACGGACATTTGGCTGCCGTCGGGAACCAAGCCATCACCGGGGCCGAAATTGGCGCGGAATTGAAACCGCCCGGCGGTGATCGGATCATCGCCGCGGGCGTTGGTAAGCGTTACGCCGCCAGCGTCCAAAGACAAAGACTCCATCCCCCCCGCTTTGCGCACATCCATTTGCACGGTCATGCGTTGGCCGACAATGACCGTGTCGATCCGGCTATCCCCGGTGCCATAGGTCAGGGTTTGTTTGCCGCGGATGCGCATGACTATGCGCCGCGGATTTTTGGGGTCAATGGAGGCGTCGATGGCCTGGGCTGACCACTGCCAATCCAGGGCATGGTCCGGGGCGGCCAGTGAAATCCCATCAATGTGGAGCAGAATATTGCCGGGAAATCCCGACAGCACGAGACCGTCAGTGGTCGCTTGCATGCCGTTTGATTGCTGAGCCGTCACCCAATCTTCGATGGCGGATTGGGCAGCGCCAGCGGCTAAAAACCAATAGCCCGTGTATCCGCCGCCGCCCAAGATGGCGACCGCGACCAATCCCGCCGCAACGAACTTCAAAAAGCGTTTCATTAGAGAGGGGTGTTGGTCAGCTGCACTTGGAATAGCCGCAAGACGTGCAGGTGTCGCAGCCTTCTTGATGGACTAGCGACGGCAGGCTGCATTTGGGGCAACGACTGAATTGGGAATTGGCATGAACGTGTTCCCCACCGCCGCCCACGACTTTCAGTGCTTCGGCTTCTGCGGCTTCTGCTGCCTCGGTGGGTTCAGAGAATCCGATATTCACCAAATGCTCCTCGATCACTCCGCCGATGGCCGCCAACAACGAGGGCACATAACGCCCATCCACCCATTGGCCGCCGCGGGGGTCAAACACCGCCTTTAATTCCTCCACCACAAAGCTCACATCTCCGCCCCGACGGAACACTGCCGAAATCATCCGGGTCAGGGCCATTGTCCAGGCGTAATGCTCCATGTTCTTGGAATTCAAGAAAATCTCGAACGGCCTGCGCCGGCTATCCTGGATAATGTCGTTGATGGTGATGTAAATGGCGTGGTCGCTTTCTGGCCAGTGGACTTTATAGGTGGACCCGGGAAGCACCCCGGGGCGGTCCAAGGGCTTGGTCATATACACCACGGCACCGGCGTCCAATTGATCGGCTTGTTTTGGCACGGGGGTCTCGAACGGCAATTCCGGCTCCCCCGCCGCTTTGTCGGACTTGGCAAGTGCCAGTACCGACCCGGTCACGTCGTTGGGCCTGAACGTGGTGCAGCCCTTGCACCCCGCGTCATAGGCCTGAACGTACAAGGTTTTGAATTCGTCGAACGGGGTGTCCACCGGAACGTTGATGGTTTTGGACACCGCCGAATCAATATGGCTTTGGATCGCCGCCTGCATGCGCACATGGTCCGCCGGCAACATGCCTTGGGAATCCATAAACGAAGACGGCAAGGGCGCGTCTTCGCCTTTCAACTGCCGGAAAAGGCGATAGGCGTAATCCGTGACTTCTTCTTCCCGGCGCGTACCGTCGGGCATTAACACCGCGCGCTGATATGAAAAGCTGAACACCGGTTCCAGCCCCGATGACACATTGTCGGCAAACAATGAAATCGTGCCGGTGGGGGCCACCGATGTGACCAGAGCGTTGCGGATGCCGTGTTTGGCGATGGCCGCTTGGACGTCTTCATCCAGGCTTTGGATACCCTCGGTGGCCAAATATTTTGTCGAATCGTACAACGGGAACGCGCCTTTTTCCGCCGCCAATTCCGTCGATGCCAAATACGCCGCGCGGCTAAGGGCGTGGACCCATGATTTTGCCAGATCGCGGCCTTTGTCGGTGTCGTACCGCACGCCGCACATGATCAGGGCGTCGGCCAGCCCGGTAATGCCCAGTCCCAATCGGCGTTTGGCCTTGGCTTCGTGTTCTTGGGCGGGCAGGGGGTATTTGGACACATCAATGGCGTTGTCCAACATGCGCACCGATGTGGCCACTAACGTCGCCAAGTC
>JABHVE010000026.1 GCA_018658465.1 Alphaproteobacteria bacterium | reverse complement strand
TCATGGTGTCGGGGGTGATGTGGCCGGCGTCGGCTGCCAAAAGATCACCGCCCCGGGATTCGCGTATGGATCTGGCGTCCGGGCCGTCGCTGAACATCGCGGCGAAATCACTTGAAGTGGTCAAATCCTCAGAAACAAGCGTGGCGTTGCGACGAATAGACAGCTGGTTAGAGATATTGCGGGTGCCGTCTGTGACCCGTTCCGCCACCCATTTGCGATCGGCGGTTTCTAACACCCAGGCCTCGGTGGCGTCGGCGATCAGGAAACTGTTGTGGTATTGAAACCCGGGATCGTTTTGGCCGCAGCCGCCCCCTTGGCCGTGGGTCTGTAGCAAATCAGTGATGACTTCCACCGCAGCCTTTGCCGTCGCTCCGCGCTCGGCCCCCAGGCGCACCAAATCCATGCCCAATAATGCGGGCGGACCCAATGGGGCGGTGGTCCACACAGCCTCGTTGCCGATGACCACGCCCTGTTCGTTTGCCGCCATTTCCGCCCCCCACATCCATGTGGGTTGGGAAAGCACGACGGCGAAGGTCTCAGAGACTTGAGGAATTTCGATGTAGGTGCAACGCAGGTTCAAGCCGTCCCTGTGGTGGCGAGAGGGGATGGAAATCGGAACTTGTTTTTCGTCGGCGGGGCGGTCTGAATTTTTTCCGAACACCAGCCCGCCATCGGCCGTCGCCGAGCCAAGGGCGATGAAGGTGTCGCACATGAATCCGGGGCCTTCCCCGACCGGGCTAAACGGCGTCTTGGCTGATCGCCAGAATGTTCCCTTCGGAATCCTTGAACCACGCCGCCAAGGCACCGTCCAGATTGGCGATGCCACCTTCGGTTTTCAGCCCAGGAAAGTCGTATTCTTCAAACACGACGCCCGCATCCCCCATGGCCGCCACATCCGACTTAAGATCGGTGGACTCGAACGACATGGACGTGTTGGGAGCCTGACCGGCGTTGGGGGTTGGGTACAGCAAGAAAAACGTGCCACTGCCAACTTCGTACACCGAGCCACCCGGCGTTTCGCGGGTAGGCGTCAGCCCCAGTTTTTCGGAATACCAAGCTTTGGCCCGGTCCATGTCGGCGGCCGGAATCGTTGCGTGAACAGAGTGATTCTTTAGCGTCATGATGTCCCCCAGGGTTTTATGTGCCACTAAATCCTAGTCTTAACAGTATCGCGCGCTCACCCATGTTGGACAACCTGCGGGGGCTTAGTGCTGATAGCGGAGGGGAGCAGGGGCGTTCCGATGGAGCGGGTCACCAAAGACGGGTCATGGGATCGGGGACCGGCTCGCCCTTGGAATACCACATCAGCCCTTTGGCGGACCGAATGATCGCCCACACGAACCAGAAAATCAGAATGAGAACCCCAATCCCAATCACCGCCAAGAGGCCGCCGACAATGGCCATCCCCAAGCCCATCCAGAATGTGCGGATTTGGAATTCGTAGTGGCTTTCCATCCACGTGTCCCGAGCTTGATCGCGGCTCATATAGGCAAACACAACCCCGACGATGGCGGTGATCGGTGCCGTGAACCCAACCAGATACAGAATGTAGATAACCATGACCGTGTTGGATTGTGTCAATCCGGACGGCGGCGGAGTGGGGCTGGTGTTGTCTAGGTTGGGTTCTTCGGACATGGCTAACCTAGTCCCCTAAATTTCGTCTCGTTCGCGTTTGCGTTTGCGCCGACGGCCACTGCGGCGTCCGGCTTCGCCACCCCATGTGGAGATGCCCAGCATGAAGCCGAAATCGTACCAGCCGCCCTTGTTCGGGAACTCGTAAATCCGCACGTCGGTGAAAATTTCAGCAATCAGGGCGAACGGCGCGATGATCCCATGGACCAATCCCCACCAAAATCCCGGAAGCTCGGTGCCCGGGGGTACAGGTTGTCCGGCGCACCCGGCCAAGGCCACGCCAAGGCCGACAAGCAACAGCACAGGTGTCAAACGCATACCCGATCCTTTTTTGAAGCTTGGTAAGATTGGCAAGGGCTGACTAGTTTTGGAAAGGTAGAGAGGGAAGCCACAGGCGGGCTTCTAATTTCATGTGCATTGGGCCAAATCCACGTTCATCCATGTTCATCCCCGTAAGTATGCAGGAATTTTGGGATTTCCACCTATTGATTTCGATCGATTGAAATTTGGGGAAATCCAACACCCCGCAGGACACCATGAGTTCCCCATTTCTAGCAGAATTTGACAACGCGTATAAATTTGGGCACTATGTAAAATTCAAACGCCTATTGGTTCATTCAAAGGAGAAGCCCAGTGACCGAGTCCGAAACCCACGGCAACGAGTTGTTTGTATTTTTTGAACGCCTGACGCCAATTGAAGGACGTGATGAGGATGTTCTTTCCATCACCCGCCGATCCTCCAAAGGTCTGGAAGCCCAACCCGGAGTGATCCAGTCAATGATCACCCGATCAGAAAAGAAGGGGCGCGAGATTTGCTCCGTGAGCATCTGGAAATCAAAGTCTGACTTTCAGGCGTTCATGAAATCAGAGGTGTTCGCAGCTTTGCTAAAATCTGATGACTATAAAAACATCACCGCATGGATGACTGATTACGATTCACAGATGACCGAATATGTGGACGGATGGCACGGATGACGGTGAGACCGGGAGGAAATTTTGTCCGGTCATAAGACCCGCCAAACCACCCGGATCGTCGAGGCCGCCCTTCAGGTCATAGACCAGGCTGGCTTCAGCGGTGTAACGATGTCCAGTGTAGCGGCCAGGGCAGGGGTGACCCGCCAGACGATCTATAACTACTTTCCCGACGTGGAAAGCATCGTCGCTCGGGCACTGACCGAGCACAGCGCCGCAATGGAAGCCCATATGCTGGCCATTTTTGAAGACGCGGAGGGCCTGTTCGAGCAAATGAAGGCCTTGGCGGAATTCGAAATATCCCATGCGACGCCAGAGCATTCCGGGCTCAATTTAGAAGCTGGGCTGTCCGCCCAAATCCGTGATCAGGTGGCGACTCACGCCGATGTTGTGAAGGCCGCGTTGATCCGGGCCATCAAGACCGAGAACACCCGCGGCAAGGTTTCCTTGGACCTGGAACCTGGTGCGGCAAGCGAGGTGTTGTGGGGGATTGTCGATGGGGCCGTAACTGGCGCGACAAAGCACCCGGATCAAAAGCCAAATTTAATTCACGCCGCTGTCAAAGCCATGTCCACCGTGATCGCGCCCCAAAAACAACCATCGCCAGAGCGGGAACGCGGGGCGGTGCGCTAGTCGGCGTCGCGGAAGGGGACGGCGAAGGACTCCCAAAATTCTTCGGACATTGCCTGGGCGACCACCAGATCCTCGGGGCTCAACCGACTTTCCAAAGCTGTGACTCGGCCCCGGGCCCGGGAATTGCCCTGGGCCATGGCCACGCGGAACCAGGCATAGGCTTCAACATTGCTTTTGCTGGGTGCCGTGCGGTCCTCTAGCAAAAGTCCCAAGGAATACTGTGCGGTGGAGCTGCCCTGTTCGGCTGCCAAGCGAAACCATGCGGCGGCGGCTTCCGGGTTCCGCTCCACACCGCGCGGGCCAGAACGGTGAATGATCCCCGCATTGACTTGGGCGGTCAGATCCCCCTGGTTTGCCGCAGCTTCGTACCACAGCAGGGCCAAATCAGGGCGGCGCATGGCCAGCGGGCCAGCTCCGTAGATTGCGGCAAGTCTGTTTTGGGCTTCTAGAAAGCCTTGTTCCGCCGCCAAGGTCAGCCATTCCGTTGCAGTTCTGGCATCGCGATCGACCCCTAAGCCAGTTTCATACATGATGCCCAGACGGGTCTGGCCAACGGGGTCACCCAGTTCGGCGGCAAATTCAAAATGCTCGGCTGCCAGGGCCAAATCTTCAATGACCCCAATGCCCTGTTCGTACATCATGCCAATTTGGAGGTGGGCGTTCACGTCCCCTCCGTCGGCCTCCACGGTCCACAAAGCCAGGGCTTCGTCGAAGTCATCGGCGGCGAAGGCCAGGCTGGCGATTCCGTCGTATGGTTTCGACAGCATGGCCTGGATCGATATGACCGTGACCCCGCCCATCAGGACGACCCCCAGGGCCCATAAGAAAATGCGCTCTTTGCTCATGGGAGTTTTTGGCCCAACCGATTAGGCGGCGTCAAGCAATCCTTCCAAGGCCGCCAAATCCTTTGCCATGTCCTCGGTGCCCTTGGCCTTAGCGATGGGTCCCAACAGGGCCAGGAGCCCTGTCGGTTGGGTATCGATGAAATGGCGAATGCGGGTGCCGCTTCCGGCCTCCTCCAACGTGTAAGTGTCCACCATGGGCGCTTTGCCCTTTTTAGTGGACCAGGTCATGACCCGAGGCCGCTCAAAGGCATCCAAGTCGAATTCCCAATCGAGCTTCACACCCAAAAACTTTCGGGAAACAACGCGTTTCGATCCCTGATCGATCGCCCCGTCCGTCGTCAACTTGCACTCGGTCAGCGCCAAACACCACTGGGTCGTTTTCGTTTGATCGGCAATCAAATCGAACACCGTATCGATTGGGTGCTCGACAACGCGCTCCACGACCATTTCCATAAAGTCCCCACACATTCGGATTAAGGGTGCGGCGGGGAGTTTAGCGGAATTGCATGGCGGGGTCTTGTTGGGGGCTGTTAGACCGTGGGTTTGGTCCCGGTGATCAAATAGGCCGCGATATAGCGCCGGGTTTTGCGATTGTTCATTGTGACGGTTTTTAGTTTGCCGACCTGCATGGCTTCGCGACGCAGGCGCTTGCTGGATAAAAACATAGCGCCTGCGGTGTACAACGTTTTGACGCTTCCCCCAAAGCCACCAAAGCCTTTTAAGATTTCGCCGACCTTGTAGGTGCCGTTAATTCTTTCGGACCCCACGTCATCCAATCCGGCCCCCCCGAACCATTCCTTCCATTGGGAAACCGGGGCTAAATCCAGGGGTAGCCCCACGGCTTCTTGGAACCCAGCCGTGGCTTCATGGATTGTCCGTAGAATGTCGTCTGGTGCGGCGGGGTCCAAGGCTAGTTCGTTGACGCCGAGGCGTCCCCCCGGGGCCAGCACGCGGCAATATTCATCCAGCGCGTTTTCTTTGTCCAAAAATTGGGTGACGAATTCGGTAATAACGATGTCGAAATGGTCATCTGAAAACGGCGTGCCATAGGCGTTGCCGACGAAAAACTCTACGCGGTCTTCCAGGTCCATTTCCTTGGCGCGGGCGATGGCCCCGTCCACCATGCCCGGGGCGATGTCCAGTCCCACAACTTGGCAGCCGAATGTTTGGGCGATGTGACAGGCGGAATAGCCCGTGCCACATCCCATGACCAAAACCCGGGATCCTTGGGTGATGCCGCAAAGGCGCACCAACCGTTCGGTGGCGGATTTGCCGCCAAAGTGAAAAAACGGGACCCCCAATTGCCCAAGAATGTCGTAATAGCCGAGCTCGTGGGCGGGATCATCGGTGGCGGGGTTCGCATCCATCCCTTGGACATAGGTAACCGGGTCGGGAATTGCCAGGGGCGTGCTCCTGCAACGGCCCGGCTTCGGGAGCTGGCGTCATGGCCATCAAATTGATTCCATCTGGGTGGATAGTGCTCTAGGTTCGCCGCCATCACACCAGCCAATGCCGGACGGCGATGGGCAATTCTGATTCAAATTCAAATGACGCGGCGCCGATAATTTCAGTTGTTGTGCCGGTTCACAACGAGGAAGCCAATATTGGCGCCTTGGTGGCCGAAATTGTCACATCCGTCGCCCCTGTGGGGGCGTTCGAAATGGTGGTGGTGAACGACGGCAGCACCGATAACACTCAGACGGTTTTGGCCGAAGCGGCGAAGGCGGTGCCGGAGCTGGTGGTGGTCAACCACGATGGGAATTTCGGCCAAAGTGCTGCGGTGCTATCTGGGGTGCAGACCGCTTCCGCGGATTGGATCGCCACCTTGGATGGGGATGGCCAAAACGATCCCGCTGATATTCCAGGGATGTGGCAGCGCTTGCATCAAGCCCCCAGGGACAGTTCCTTGAAGATGATCGCCGGCCACCGGCGCAAACGTCATGATTCTTGGATCAAACTGAAATCATCGAAAATTGCCAACGGCATTCGCGGCAGGCTTTTGGCGGATGGCATCCCCGACACTGGATGTGGCTTGAAGCTGATCGAGCGGGAGATGTTTCTATCTCTGCCGTTTTTTGACCACTTCCATCGGTTCTTACCGGCCTTGGTCCAGCGTGCTGGTGGCCGGGTGGTGTCCGTCGAAGTTCACCATCGGCCCCGAGGCGGCGGCCAATCCCATTACGGTATCGGCAATCGATTGTGGGTCGGGATCGTAGATATCATCGGCGTGCGATGGCTTCAGCGTCGCGGCCGCCACCCAGTCATTCGTGACATTGTTTCTTCAAACAAGGAATCCAAAGATGACCGTTGATTTATGGTTGGTCTCATTCACCCTGACCGTCTGGATCGCTGTGGGGTTTGCCGGCCAATTGCTGTTTTCCGCGCGGTTCATTGTTCAGTGGGTGATGAGCGAGCGAAAGGGCCGCAGTTATATTCCCATGGCCTTTTGGTATTTCAGCATCGCCGGGGGCATGACCTTGTTGGCATACGCCATCCACCGTCAGGACCCGGTGTTTATTGCCGGCCAAGCTTTTGGGCTTATCATCTATCTTCGTAATCTCACTTTGATTTCCCGGGAACGCGGTAAGGCGTCCGAGGGATAGGCGCGGAAGCAGCCCCAAATGGCAAGACTCCCATGGTTTCACATCGTCGGACTTGGCATTGTCTGGACGGTGTTGGTGTGGGTGGGGCTGAACTATCGGCCTTTGATGCCCATCGACGAAACCCGGTATCTAAGCGTCGCCTGGGAAATGTGGCTGCGCAGCGAATGGCTTGTCCCCCACTTGAATGGCGAAACATACGCCCATAAACCGCCCCTGCTTTTCTGGATCATCAAGGCGGGGTGGGTGGTGTTTGGTGTGGACGACACTTGGCCCAGGATGGTGGCCCCGTTATTCGGCTTGGCCGGGTTGGGGTTGGCGTGGGCCTTGGCGCGACGCCTGTGGCCAGACGATACCCATGGCATCGCGATCCTGGTGCCGTGGATTTTACTGGGCAGTCTTTTGTGGACCGTGTTCGCCACGGTCACAATGTTCGACATGCTGAACGCGTTCTTTTCTGTGTTGGGGGCGTTCGGTGTGGTCCTGGCGTGGCAGGGGCGGGCGCGCATCGGCTGGCCCCTGGTGGCGGTAGCCATCGGCCTCGGCGTTCTGGCCAAGGGCCCGGTCATCTTGATTTACATCCTACCAGTAGCCTTGTTCGCCCCATGGTGGGCAGACGATCCCAAACCCAATTGGATACGCTGGTACGCGGGTTTTATCGGGGCCTTGGCGGCAGGGGTGGTTATTGCCCTGGCCTGGGCGATCCCGGCAGGGATGGCTGGGGGCGAAGAATACCGCAACGCTATTTTCTGGGGCCAAACCGTGGGCCGGGTAAACGAATCCTTTGCCCATGGTCGGCCGTTCTATTGGTACCTGATGGTGATCCCGGCGGTGTTATTTCCCTGGGTGATCTGGCCGCCGTTCTGGCGCGGCGTGGGCACCATGATCCGCAACACCGACCCGGCCATCAGGTTTGCCCTGGCCTGGGTAGTGCCGGGGGTGGTGATCCTGTCTTTTATCAGCGGTAAGCAACCGCATTATTTGCTGCCGCTGTTTCCGCCATTCGCACTGTTGGTGGCGGCCGCCATTGGCCGCGAAATCGAGGCCAATCGCCGCGAGCCCAGGCTGCGGGATCAGATGCCTGCCGGGTTGGTGATCTTGGCCGCAGGTGTTGGGTTGATTGGGCTGATGTGGTGGATCAAATCTGACTCCACTGCTTTGGGATCCCTCGGCTGGCCCCCATGGGTTTCCCAAATTTCTATTGGCTTTGGCGTGGTGGTGGCAATCCTCGGGCTGATTCTTGCCCTGAAGCATCTCAAATCCTTTCGCGCAGCGGTGGTCGCCTTGACCCTAGCCAGCGCAATGGCTGTGTCTTCGGTTCATGTGTTCGTGTTCAGCGCCGGCGGTTTTGCCTATGACCTGGAACGCATGGCGCAATTCTTAAGAATTATGGAGACGGAGCAGCGCGGATTGCTGATGGTCAACGAATACCATGGGCAATTCAATTACTTGGGGCGGCTCAAAACCAAAGTCGACACCGTTCCTGACCGGGTGGCCCAGGGTTGGTTCTTGGGTCACACCAGGGGCAGGGTGATTTTCGTCAGCAACGTGCCGCCCCCCAATTGGCTACGACCGTGGTTCGTTCAGGCCTACCGCGGCCGGTACATGTCAGTGTGGGACATGGATACGTACCCGGTGTTCCGAAACTGGCTGCGTGAGGAGGGCCAATTGCGCTAAGGCGCAGCGCGCACCAAACCCGCAAGGGTCGGGCGCCAGGCCAAAATAAGCCGTTCGGCTTCGGCCATTTGATCGTCGGTCATCAATCGCTTGGTGGCATCCCGCAGGGCCACGGCCTGGGATTGCAGTTCGCCGGTGCTGTTGATCGCCGCCAAGCTAAGCCAAGTTTCGGCCTGAACAAGATCCTGGAACACCCCAACCCCACGAATAAAGATGGAGCCCAGGGCCAGTTGTGCACCGGCTTCTCCTTGTTGGGCGGCTTGATAGAAAAAGATGGCGGCGACGCGGTTGTCTTGGGGAACGCCAGAGCCATTAAAATGCATGACCCCAAGCATGAATTGGGCGCCGGGGTGCCCTTGTTCGGCCAAGGCGCGGAATTCTTCGATTGCCTCGCTGAATTCGCCGTTGCCAAACGCGGCGAGCCCCTGTTGGTAATCGGCAAACGCAGGTCCAGCTGCGACCACCAATATCCCCAGCAGCCCCGCCATTGCGCCGCAGGTTCGCGCTACCCATGTTCCAAATGATGTCACCACATGGGGAGTGTTCCACCAATTGGCCGCCGCGCCAACCCCGATGGTAGATCGGCCATGCAGACGCTTATAATGCCGAAATATCCCACCACAAGGATCAGTCGAAATGACGCAGCCCGACACCCCGGACCAGGACGATAGCCACCTGGTTCGTACCCTGCGAAATTATTTCATCACGGGGTTGGTGGTTACCGGGCCCGTTCTGATCACGCTGTTCCTGGTATGGCGGTTCATTGGCTTTATCGACCGCTTGGCGGCAAACCTGATCCCTGGGCAAACCTCTTTGCCCTTCGGAATTCCCGGATTGGGGCTGATCATTGTTGCGGTGGCCGTAACCATGGTCGGGGCCTTCACGGCAAATTTCTTGGGCAGTTGGTTCGTCCGCATGGGCGAAAAAATTGTCGACCGCATGCCGGTGGTGCGGTCGGTCTATGGCACTCTGAAAAAGATATTCACCACGGTTTTGGATCAGTCCTCCAGATCGTTCCGCGAAGTTGTGATGTTGGAATACCCACGCCAAGGGATTTGGGCCATCGGATTTGTCACCGGAGAGGCAGAAGGCGAAGTTCAGGCGGCGATATCAGATGATTTGGTCAACGTTTTCGTGCCCACCACCCCCAACCCCACATCGGGGTATTTGGTGTTCCTGCCGCGCAAAGATCTGATCCCCATGACCATGAGTGTGGAAGACGGAATCAAATTGGTGATTTCCGGGGGCATCATGACCCCCGAAGACAATTCCAACGGTAATTCAAATTCAGCCGGATCGAATTAGCCCCACGGCGGCGTCCCGTTCAAAGAGGAACAACAGGGTCCGCAAGGCCTGACCCCGATCAGATTTCAGACCGGGATCTTTTTGCAAAATGAGCCGGGCGTCGTCATGGGCGACGGGCAGCAAATCATCGTGGTCGGATAAACTCGCCAAGCGAAACTGCGGCAGACCGCTTTGACGCACCCCCAAAATTTCTCCCGCCCCGCGCAGGCGCAAATCTTCTTCGGCGATGCGAAAGCCGTCGTCGCTTTCCCGCAAGATGTTCAGGCGGGCCTTGGCCGCCTCCCCCAACGGCGAGGCATACAACAACACGCAGGACGATTGGGCGGCCCCACGGCCAACGCGGCCGCGCAATTGGTGAAGCTGGGCCAAGCCAAATCGCTCGGCATGTTCGACGACCATCACCGACGCCTCAGGAATATCTACTCCGACTTCGATGACCGTTGTGGCGACCAATATGGTGATGGTCCCTGCGGCAAAATCGGCCATGGCTTTGTCGCGCTCGCCCGGCTTCATTTGGCCGTGGGCTAGTCCCACTGTGTCGCCGAAAATTTTGGCAAGGGCCTTGAAGCGGTCTTCGGCGGCGGAGACATCCAACACATCGGATTCCGACACCAACGGGCAAACCCAGTAGATCCGTGCGCCATTGTCCAGGGATCGCTGAATCCCAGCCACCACTTCATCAAGGCGTTCCAGGGGTAAGGCGCGGGTGGTCACCGGGGTTCGGCCCGGCGGCTTTTCCTCCAAGCGCGAGACATCCATGTCGCCGTAGACGGTAAGGGTCAGAGTCCGCGGTATGGGGGTCGCCGACATCACCAAAACATCGGTGGCTTGGCCCTGGCGATCGGTCAAAGCCAACCGTTGATGGACGCCAAAACGGTGCTGTTCGTCCACGACTACCATTGCCAAGTCGTGAAATTTCACCGTTTCCTGAAACAGCGCGTGGGTGCCAATCAGAATATCAATTTCTCCAGCCTCGAGCTGGGCCAAGATTTCTTTCCGGGCCTTACCCTTGTCGCGACCGGTCAGGGCGGCAATGCGGACATTAGGGACGGCGGCGCACAGGGTCTGCAACACCGCGAAATGCTGACGGCTTAACAGCTCAGTTGGGGCCATCAGCGCCCCTTGGGCCCCGGCCTCCACTGCCTGAAGCATGGCCATCAGGGCAATAATGGTTTTGCCGCTGCCCACATCCCCCTGTAACAGGCGCAACATGCGGTTCGGGGATTTCATGTCCCCCAATATTTCCGCCAGGGCTTGGTTTTGCGCACCGGTCAGGGTGTAGGGCAGGGCGGCCTCGACGGCCCCCAGCAATTCACCGTTGCCCAATAACGCGCGCCCGGGCTTGCGGCGCATTTTCTCCCGCACCAACAGCAACGCCAGTTGGTTGGCCAGCAATTCGTCATAGGCCAGGCGGCGGCGGCCAATCGTGGTTGGCGACAAATCCCCTTCGGACTGGGGCGCGTGGACTTGGGTCAAGGCTTCATGCCAAGGCATCCATTTTTCGCGTCCCATCAAGGCCGGATCATGCCATTCCGGCATTTGACCCGTGGAAGGGGCCAGCTCCAGGGCCTGACGCACGGCCTTTGCCAATGGCTTTTGGGTGAGGCCGGCGGTCAGGGGATAGATCGGCTCCACCGCTTGCAGGCGGTCCAGTTCATCCAGGGTGCCGATGTGATCGGGATGGGTGATTTGCAATTCCTTGCCAAACACCTGGGCCCGGCCGCTGACCACCCGGGTTTCGCCTTCGGGCAAGGTCTTGGTCAGGTAATCCCCATGGGCACGGAAAAACACCAAACTGATTGAGCCGGTGTCGTCGAAGCATCGGACCTTGTAAGGCTGACGGCGGTTCCGAGGTTTCATGTGTTCCCCGACCACGACGGTGACCGTAACCAAGGCACCGTCTGGGACGTCCGCTAATTGCGGGGCAAAACTGCGGTCGATGATCCCCGACGGCAGATGCCACAACAGGTCCACCACCTTGGGCCCTGCCAAGCCTTCGATCATCCCGGCGATGCGCGGGCCGACGCCTTTGAGGGACGTCACGGGGGCAAATAACGGAAAAAGTATTTCGGGGCGCATGGGCAACCCTATCGTCTCCTATGCGCTGCCGCTACTTGCTGACACAGCAGCCGTCAGGCCCTATACCCATGCCATGGATGAAACGGATACTGATCGGCGGAAACGGCTGACCTTTCGCAGCTGGCACCGGGGCACCAAAGAAGCCGACATGCTGTTGGGGCGGTTCGCCGATGTCCATTTGGCGACCCTTAGCCAGGATCAATTGGCGCGGTACGAGGCGTTGCTGGAAAATCCCGATCCCGACTTATATGCCTGGGTCACCGACCTGCGACCGGTTCCCGCAGAATTCGATACCGACATTATGGCGCTTCTGAAACAAGTTCAAAACGGCCCGTTAAGCGACTGATTTTGTGACGAATTTCTTTGATCTACGCTCAGCCACTGAGCGGACGCCAGTGGCCGGCGCACCGGATGGCCTAAGCGCCCGGGCCGTGGCCTCCCTTGCGAAACAATCCCCAGGCGGCGTCATCCACATCGCCACCAGCGATGCCCGGGCCGACTCCATGGCCCAGGCCTTGGCGTTTTTCGCCCCTGATGTTGCGGTGTTGAGCTTCCCGGCTTGGGATTGCATGCCCTATGACCGGGTTTCCCCTAGTCACGCCATCCTTGGTCAGCGCACAGAAACCTTGAGCCAATTGGCAGCGGGCGAGGGTGAACTTGGCGGCCCAACTGTGTTGCTTACGACCGTCAACGCCGCAGCCCAGCGCATTCCGGCTCTGGAATCCTTAGCTGGCACCAGCTTTTCGGCATCGGTTGGGGGATCTCTGGAACTGGACGAATTGTTGGCCTATTTGCACCGGGATGGCTACGAGCGCGTGGGGACGGTGCACGAACCCGGGGAATATGCGGTGCGCGGTGGCATTGTCGATGTATTCCCCACCGGTCACCCCCAGCCCATGCGGTTGGATTTGTTCGGTGATGTGTTGGAAACCGCCCGGCTGTTCGACCCATTGACCCAGCGCACGGTGGGAACGGCGGACGGCCTGTCTTTGCACCCGGCAAACGAAGTGATCCTGACCGAGGACGCTATCGCCCGGTTCAAGGCGGGGTATGCGGCACGGTTTGGCGCGACGGGCCAAGACGACCCCCTGTACCAAGCGGTGACTGACGGACGCCGCCCGCCGGGGGCGGAGCATTGGTTGCCCCTGTTCCATGAACGCCTGGAAACGCTTTTCGACGCTATGCCAAATGCCGTGGTGACATTGGATTATCAGGCGGAACATGTGCGGGATGAGCGCGCCAAGACGGTGCAGGAAAATTTTGATGCGCGCATGACAGTCGGGCGGGATGCCAAGGCCATGGGCCAAGAGGCCGTGGTGTATCAGCCCCTAGAGCCCGATGCCTTGTATCTGAATGAAAAGGATTGGGAGACAGCCCTGAAGAGCCGCCGGGTGATTGAATTCTCGCCCTTTGAATCGCCGGGGACCGGCAACGATTTGGGCGGGCGCACCGGGCGGGATTTGGCCTTGGAACGCACCAAGATTGCGCCATCAGAAACTGGCGGCATTCAATTGGAACCGGTGCGCGATCACATCGTTGATCTCCAGGCCCAAGGCGTTCGGGTCATCATTGCCGCCATGTCGGCGGGCTCCCGCGACCGCCTGACAGGATTGCTGATGGCGGCGGGGGTGGAAAGCCTGGCCACCGTGAATTCCTGGGAGCAGGCCCAAGCCCAAGCCCCCATTACCGTCGCCACCACGGTGTTGGGTCTGGAACACGGCCTCGAGGCGCCCGGCCTGGCGGTCATCAGCGAGCAGGACATTTTGGGGGAGCGCCTGTCCCGGCCGCCGCGAAAAATACGCCGGGCCGAAGATTTCATCCGCGAGGCATCAAGCTTGGCCCCCGGCGATCTGGTGGTTCATGTGGATCACGGGATCGGGCGGTTTACCGGCCTTGAAATCTTGGATGTCCACGGGCGCCCCCATGATTGCCTGACCCTGGTGTACGACGGCGATGATCGTCTGTTCCTGCCGGTGGAAAATATCGAAATGATTTCCCGGTATGGGGCCGACGCAGGTCATGTGAATTTGGACCGTCTTGGCGGCGCGGGGTGGCAGGGTCGAAAGGCAAAGGCCAAGAAACGCATCACAGAAATTGCTGGGGAACTGTTGAAGCTGGCGGCGGCGCGGCAGCTGCGCAATTCCCCCAAATTGGTG
>JABHVE010000078.1 GCA_018658465.1 Alphaproteobacteria bacterium | reverse complement strand
CGCCGATCCGCGAGCTGTCTTTAATTGCCTTTCCCATTCGCCAATTGTTCGAAGAAAAGATCAACGACTTCGATCTGATTATTTTTGATCGGTACCGGCGGCGCGGGGTGATCCCACAAATTTATATGCAGAATATTGCCCAATACGTGGCCGAGGGTGGCGCGGTGTTGGAGGCGGCAGGGCCGGCCTTTGCTTCGCCGTTGTCGTTATACGGGACCCCATTGGCGGCGGTGTTGCCCGGCGCCCCAATTGGCATTGTCACCGAAGGCGGGTTTCGCCCGCAGATCGCCGACATCGGAACCCGCCATCCGGTGACCGCCGACTTGGGCGGCGGCGGTGTTGGCGATCCAGATTGGGGCCGGTGGTTCCGCATCATCGACGCCGACACCAGCCGCGGCAATATTTTGATGGAAGATGAACAGGGCCGACCCTTGTTGGTTTTGGATCGTGTTGGCGAAGGCCGGGTGGCGCAATTGATGTCCGACCAGGCATGGCTGTGGGCCCGGGGATTTGAGGGCGGCGGCCCCCAAGCCGAACTGCTGCGGCGATTGGCCCATTGGCTGATGAAAGAGCCCGACCTGGAAGAAGAAAGCATGACCGCCACCGGCATCGGCAACAAATTGGAGATCACCCGCCGCAGTTTGGACCCCACCCCGCCGCCAGAGGTCACAGTCACCGGCCCCGACGGCGAACTTCATACCGTGGAATTAGCCCCCACCACCGGCGGCCGATCGACAGGAGCGTTGACCGTTGATGCGGGGGGCCTGTACCGGGTCACCGACGGCAATGTTTCGGCCATCGCCGCCGTGGGCACCCTTAACCCGCTAGAGTTCGATGACCTGCGGGCCACCGACGCAGTATTGGCTCCCATCGCCGAGGCCACCGGTGGCGGCGTGTATTGGCTGGCCGAGAACGGCATTCCCGATGCCCGCCAAGTCCGGGCCGGGCGCACCACCCGTGGTGAAAGTTGGATGGGATTTCCTGACACCCAGACCTATGTCATTACCGGGGTCTCTCAGGCGTCATTGATGCCGGCGTTATTGGTCTTAATTTTGGTGCTGGGGGGTCTGTTGACCGCTTGGTACCGCGAGGGACACTAGTGCAGATCGTGACGCGTTTGCGCCGCGTGAATCTGAACGAAAACATAAGTGCAGATCGCGCCGCGTGAATCTGAACGAGATAACAGATGGACGCTAACTTAACCGACGGTCGATTCCCCACGCCCAATTAAAAAAGGAAAACCATCATGGCCGACGACGCCAACGACAACGAAGACGCCAGTGACAACCCCCAGCCCAAAGTTGCCCAGACCGGCCCCTATGCGGTCGAGCTTGAAGCTGGGAAGCCATATTTCTGGTGCTTCTGCGGTCAAAGCGCCAACCAACCGTTCTGCGACACGGCCCACGTGGAATCAGATTTCGCCCCCACGCCATTCACCGTGGACGAAACCAAGACGTATTATTTGTGCGGCTGCAAACGCACTGGCACCGCACCGTTCTGCGACACCACCCACGAGACCTTGGGCGGATGAACCAAGACACGTCCCCCTATCGGGCCGGTGTCTGCAACATCGGCACCGCGGAAATTCGCGCACGGCGGATCGCCGGTTGGGCCAGCGCCGCCGTGGCATCAATTGTTTGGGCGGCACTGGCAGCGTTTGACGTGGGTGCCGCTTGGTACTGGGTTGTGGCGCTGCCGGCATTCGGCGCCGCGGTGGGGTTTGTCCAGGCCCGGTTTCATTTTTGCGTCAATTTTGGCTTACGACAGGTGTTCAATTTTGACGGCCTAGGATCCACCACCCGGGTCGAGGATGCCGACGAAATTCGCCGGGACCGGCGGCGATCTTTGGAACTGATCGCCGTGTCTGCGGTCTTGGCATTTGCCGTCGCCGCCGCTGCTGTCGCCACCGCATGACCACCGAATGACCCGCACGGCTCCCATGTTCATCGGCCATGGGTCGCCCATGCTGATCCCGGACGGCGCCCCGGGGCGGCCATTCCTGGAACAGCTTGGCCGGGACATGAAAAAGCCCGCGGCTATTCTGTGCGTATCAGCCCATTGGGAAACCAAAACGCCGGTGGTCAGCACCGCGACGACCCCAGAAACCATTTACGATTTTTCCGGCTTCCCCGACGAATTCTATGGCATCACATATCCCGCCCCAGGTGCCCCAGATATGGCCCGGCGGGCGGCTGAATTGTTGACCCAGGCGGGGATCGGGTGCGGCACCGATGACGCCCAAGGGCTGGATCACGGATCGTGGGTGCCGTTGCGGTTGATGTACCCACAAGCCGATGTGCCGGTGGCGCAGCTTTCGTTGCAGCACCGTTTGGGGCCGGCCCATCATTTGGCCGTGGGCCGGGCGCTGGCACCGTTGGCGGACGAAAATGTGTTGGTGTTGGGGGCAGGGAATTTGACCCACAATATGCAAGCCATCATGGGGGCGTTTCAATCAGGCCCGGATGCCGAGCCCGCCGACTGGGCGGTTGCCTTTGATCGATGGGTGGGGGACGCGGTGGCGGAACGTCGCTGGCAGGATTTAGTGGAGTATCGGGCACTAGCGCCGTTCGCCGAGATCGCCCATCCCCGGGACGAGCATTTGCTGCCGCTTTTCGTGGCGGCTGGGGCCGCAGGCGAAAATGCCCGTGGCCGCCGCATCAACGACGAAATTATGTATGGAACGTTTAGTCAGGCGGCGTTCGTGTTCGACGCCTAGGGTTTCCCTCATCACCGTTCAAATTCACGCGCCCTAAAGGTGCGCGATCTGCACTCAACCCTCATCCTGAGCCTGTCGAAGGACGAAGCCGCCGGAAAGATGGACCCCCGGATCAAGTCCGGGGGTGACGAAACGCGAATTTCGTCAGTCTTCGAGGACCGATTTTCTGGCGAGGTATTCCTCTTCGTCGATTTCGCCGTTGGCGAAGCGTTCCCGTAAAACCGTTTCGGCCTGATCTTGGTGGCGGTGGCGGTGGCGGTGGCGGCGGCGGCTGGAACTGCTGGTCTTGCCCTCTTCCGCTTCGTCTTCGTCTTCATCATCTTGCCACCAGCTCCACAAGAAATAGCCAATGGCACCGATGACGATCAGGGGAATGATGCCCATGCCGCCGACCATGGACACATTAAATGGACCCATGTGGTCAAATCCGTTCGTCAAGAACACCACGGCCAACGCCAAAATCACCCAAGGCACCCAGCGCTTTGGCTTCACTTGATGATCGCCTCGCTCACTACGATGGGTCATTCGAACAACACTCCTTTGCGTGTTTCATATTCTTCCTGGTCAATTTCGCCGTTGGCGAACCGTTCGCGCAAAACCCGGTATGCGCGATCGCGGTTGCGGGCTCCGGTGAATCCTTTGCGGATGTCGACGCCGCCACCGCCCCAGGCGCGCCAGCCGAAATAAGCGAGGCCTGCCAAAACAATCAGCCCGATTGGCCCACCTCCCAATATCTGTACGGCGACAAATACCGCCGCGGCGGCAACGATCCAAAAACCCATGCCTCGCGCTATATTCGGTGTGCAGCAATAATTTTCGCGTTCCATTTCCCGCTCCCCAATGAACTCGTTGTCCATCGTAGATGGGCACGGCAGGGATCAGTTCAAGACTGGGCGAGCTGTGTTTTGATTTTGGTCAAGACCACCGCCACGTGGCCGTTTTTGATGGAAAACCCCAGATACCGGTATTCCACATCAAAGGCGTCGACGAATTCCTGAAAGGCGCGGAATTCGTGTTGCTGCCAATTGGGGTAATTGAAATATTCGTCGAAAATCACGACGGTGCCAGGTTTCAAGCGATCCGCCATGGCAAACAGCACCATCCGCGCCGATGAATACAGGTCGCAATCCACATGGATCAAGGCAACCGGGTCGGAGAAATCATCTTTGAATTTCGGGATGCTGTCTTCGAACCATCCGGGGTGCAGGGTCACCGAGGCGGGCACATCGGGCAACGTGCCCCCAGTAGAGAACTTGCCCTGCAATTCTTCGGTGCCGGACCAGTCTTCTGGTAAGCCTTGGAAGGAATCAAACCCATGGACCTGGCGGTCGGTCATGGACGCCAATTGCCGGGTGCTGGCCCCCTGGGCGACGCCGAATTCAAGGACCAAGCCTTCGGTCGGGGCGGTTTGCATACAGTGTGCGAACATGGCCTTGCGGTTGGGGAACATCATGGCATCGGCCATGTTGGCCTGGATGTAATCCACCGACGATCCGCGAGCGCGAATTTGCAATTCGTACAGCAGATTGCGGGCGTAATATTTGTAAAAGAACCGCCGAACCAAGCGCTCGCTCAGGCGGTTGTCCTTTGATCTGCCAAACACGTGCGGGTCGCCCCCGTTTGTTGCCGTCATCGACGGTCAACCTAGGACATATCATGTGGCTTGCCCACGCTGACGGATTGCGCTGTATTCTATTCACTTCAACCAAAACCGCCGGACAGCCCAATGGAACGCTACGTCAAGGAACACCCCCTTCGGGAACAGTTGCTGTTGGAAGTCCACGCGCGACCGTTCGAGCCCATGACGGCACCCGAGCGGGGCTCCCACATCGCCATCCTGACCGGCGAGCTGGCTGAGACGGAAGCGGCAGAGCATTTGGCGGAATTGTGCCAGCTGATGGACGCACCGCCGCCCACCCCCGACGTCAAGCATTACAGCCAGGACATGGGGCCGTTCCGGTTGCGGTGGGAACAGCACACGGAATTCTGCACATACACGTTTATCCAGGCCGGTGCCTTTGACCACCCGTTCGAGAACCCTGTCATTGGAATGGTGCCAAAAGATTGGCTGGTGACGCTGCCGGGGGAAGCCTTGGGGGCCATGCATTTCGCAATGGAAGCCCAGGATGCGGCGGAACGAGATGGTGACAATTTGGCCCAATTGTTCAAGGGCGATTTGATTGTCGGCGCCCTTGTGAGCGGCGGCGATGGCCAGGTGTGGTCGGATCTGCGGATGCACGATGACCGCTTTTCTCGGGTGCTGATCCGCGACCGTGGCATGTCCCAAAACCAAGCGGGCCGTTTGGTTCAGCGTATTGCCGAGGTCAATGCCTATCGCCTGTTGGCTCTGTTGGCCCTGCCTTTGGCTCGGGATCTGAGCCCCCGCATCCGCGAGGTCGATGCGGCCTTGGCCCGCATCACCCAGACCTTGGCCGACACCAATCCCGACGCCAGTGAAGACAGTGGCGAGAGAGCGCTGTTGGAGGAGCTTTCCGGATTGGCGTCAGAGGTCGAAAAAATTGGCGGGCTGACCAGTTATCGGTTCAGTGCGGCGGAGGCATACCGGGACATCGTTCGACGACGGTTGGGGGAACTGCGCCAGGAACGCATCAAGGGCCTGCAAACATTTTCGGAATTTTTGGATCGCCGTTTGGCCCCCGCCATGAATTCGGTGCGATCGACGGCGGAACGCATTGAGTCCCTGTCCGAGCGCATGTCCCGGGTGGGCAGCTTGATCCGCGCCAGGGTCGAAGTTCAGATCGAAGAACAGAACCGCGATTTATTGGCATCCATGGATCGCCGGGCACAGATGCAATTCCGCTTGCAGCGCATTGTCGAGGGCCTGTCGGTGGTCGCCATCACCTATTACATGGCGAGCATGGTGAAGTTCATTTTGACCGCCATGGCCGAAGTCGATGTGCCAGTGAACGCCACCCTGGGCACGGGGATCTCCGTGCCGATCATTGGCGGCCTGATTTGGTGGGCCATGCGCCGGGCGCAAAAGGCCTTGGGCCACGAAGATTAAGTTGGCCACGAGGACTAGGGCCGCCGGGTACTTACCGTGATCGCGCCGCGAGTTACCTTGAACGAGCTGCGCCGCGCCTAGCGACGCCGACGGGATTGACGGAAACGCTGCCGCCGCTGGCCTTGTCCGTCAAAGATTTTGGGTCGAACCGCGCACCTTTGACCTTGATCTCGGGTGCTTCCTTCTTAGCCACTGGGTTGGCGAGCTTTGCCGCAGCCCGCGCCTTTGCCCGTTTTCGTGCTTTTGCTTTTGTCATTCCTGATCCTCGATGGGTGTCTTGGGGTTCTGGCCAACACAATAGTCGACCATCAATAATCCCGAACCGTCAGGCCCGCGTGCGCTTTGGCTTGGATTTCGGCGCTGCCTTGCGTTGTGGCCCTGCCTTGGCTTTTGGCCCTGCCTTGGCTTTTGGCCCTG
>JABHVE010000027.1 GCA_018658465.1 Alphaproteobacteria bacterium | reverse complement strand
TTGGCCGCGAACTTGTCGCCGATGTGAGCAAAAACCTCTTTCACCATTTCCACTTCGAAGTGGTTGTCGTTGGTGATCACCGTGTTGATGACGATCTTGGTCTTGGCACCTCTCTTGTCGCGCAGCCGCCGGAATTCTTCCAGGTGATCGCGCAGCTTCTCGAAGCTCGCCCCGACCCGGACCGTTTCATAGGTTTCCTTGGTGGCACCGTCGATGGACACTTTCAAAATCGACAGCCCAGCGTCCAACAGGCGTTTGGACATGTCCGGGGTCAACAGCATGACGTTGGTCCCAACCTTTGTTCTGATTCCCGCAGAACTGGCGTAGCCGACCATCTTGTCGATTTCTGGGTTGATCAGCGGTTCGCCCGACGCGGAAAAGCTCATCAAATTCACATGGCCCTTGGTGGTATCCACCACCTCGCGCACCAATTCCGGATCCATCAAAAGGGTCTTTTGACCCTTGCGATAATCCAGGCTGAAATGACACGTTTTACAGCGCAAATTGCAGCCGTCTGCCGCACGGAAGCTGATCTGATAAATCGACGACGGCGGGAAGCGATGATTGACCCAATAATCGAGCGCTTCTTTCTTTGGCGTCGAAAACATCGCCAGGGGCGCCGTGGCGCCTTTCAGAGCAGAGCGCGCAAGATCCGTTGCGGTTCTCATCGCAAACCTTCCTTTGTAAATATGGTCATTCTACCTAAACCTTTTTGGTGAAAATTTCTACTGCTACCTTGGCCAAAGACCGCAGCCAGACTAGGGTTTTAGGATTTTTCAGGGGCACCATCTAGCCACCGATCCGGCCCCGACAGACATAGTAGGTTTTGTGAAATCCCCGACCTTTGCGCAGAGCCGGGATTACAAACATCGCCAAAGCCAACAGGGGTGCGAACACCGTCTGGTTGGCCGACAAAGCCCCGTATTTGCGCTTTTTGACCGACGTAAACGCCGGGGCCAGCAGAGCATCAACCTGGGCCTCATACGGGAAACTTGGGCGACCAAAGTTGAAAATAAGCGCGCCATTGGGGCGCACCATTTTCACCAAGGCGCTGACTGCGGCCAGTGTGTTTTCAACCTTGAAGAATCGGTTGTGCATGACCTGAACGCACAGAACCATATCGCCGACCACGTCACCGGCATCTTCAATGGGGCCGTTGATGACCTGGGCGTCTGGATGTTGCCGGTGGGCTTCGGCCAGGCGTTCGGTATCCACATCGATGCCCACGTACCGCTCGGTTCGGAACAGATGCTTGTTTTCCATGCGCCCGCACCCGGCATCGATACCAATTTCCTTGGCCCTGGATAGGCGCATATCCCACCACAGGAAAAACCATAACAATTGCTTGGCGGGCTTCAACGATAACCGCAACCGCCTAGGCATTGGTGGCAGCCTTGTTGGCAGCCTGTGGGCCCGCAACCGCTTCCACTTCGTTGGTATTGATGCGGTTTAAACGGGTGGGATCGGCATCCGCACCGTTCCACCCGGCCTTTAAGGTCAGCGCAATTTCAAAACCGAATTGGCGGCAAAATGCTGATGTGTCTTCGGGCACCGCCCAATCCCGCCCATACGGATAGGAAACCCATTGGGGTGGCGCCCCCAAGATCCCGGTCAAACAGTCCACGTTGGTTTGAATATCCGTCGCCAATTCGTGGGGTTCCAAGCGGCTGAACGGGGTATGGCTGTGGCCGTGGGCCGCCACCAAATGCCCAGCGTCTTGAAGGGCCCGAACGCCTTCGGCATTCAAGTAGGTCCCCTGGCAAAATTCGCCACCGGAGATCCCGCGGGACTTCATCATTGCCGACGTCACCGCATCCACCACATCGTGGGGCAGCCGAAAATTGATGCGGTATTTCAGCATCGCGTCTGCGGGGGAATCGTAAACATAAATCTTGGCGGCGGCCTCGGCGTCTTGGGCTCCATGGTGTGGCTCGGCCCATTCGGCGGGCACTAAGCCATTGAATTCTTTGCGGAAATCATCCGGGGGCGTGGTCGCCCGAAGCCAATGGACTTTGTGCACCACCAAGGGCACCCGGTCCTTTAACGGCCGCGAGGTGACAAAAAATATGCCGCGGATTTCGGCGGCCTCCAATACCTTGGCGGCCGGGCCATGGTCCACCAATCCGTCATCGAAGGTCACAACAACGCTGGGCCCCGGCAATTGGGTGCCGCCCAAAATGTGGGCTTCAGCTTCGGCCGGTGTGGCCATGTGAAAGTGATCGGCCAGCCAGTCGATCTGGTCGGCGAACGCCTGTGTTCCAAGTGGATGTATTCCGGGGAACCGCGCTTGGTTTCCGTCGCCCACGGCGTACTGACCGGCATTGCGGATGTAATGGTAGTTGACGAACAGCAACTGGTTCATGATCCGGCCTCGGCAAAGCATTGCCGGTACACATCAGTCAGGTCGCGATCCGCCACGTATTGCTCTGCCCCAGCCAGGTCATTCGAGGTCAATGTGTCTTGCCAAATTCCGATTCGGCTGACTGACATGGGTTCCGCCAGGCGCGCCAGTGTGGAGCTCGCCTTGCCCGTGGCCTTTAACACCCGCAAATAATCCTTGGTTTCGCCCCGGTGTTCCCCTGCCGCGGCCTCCCATGGCTCATCCAAGAAATCCAAAATTTGGGCCATGGTCGCGGCTGAATCCGTTGCCAAGGACTCGTAACGAATTTCCAGGGCGTTCGTTGAAATGACCACGTCGTCGGTTTTGAATTTTTCCCAGGCACCAAAGGTGTCGCACCAACGGCTGGCGAATTCTTCGACAGTGTCCCATTTGGAAATCTGCCGCAGGGAGGCGAAGGTATCCCGGGGGTCGCGAATGATGTGGACCATGCGGGCGTCGGGCCAGCGGGCAAAAATTTGATCGGCGAAGCGCACATTGCCTGGCGTTTTTTCCACCCAACGGCGGCTGCCATCGCGCCGGGCTTTGGCCCCCAACAGCCGGTCGATGAAGGCCAAGGCGTCTGGGCTGTCCGCCGCCATGGCCTGGGCCACATCCCGGTCTTCCCCGTAAAATTCAGCAGTGCGCGTCACATAATCCTCTAACGCTTCGCCACCGCGGCCCAAATTGTTTTGCCAATCCAATTCGAACCACGCGGTTTCAAGGCCAGCAGACATGGACGAATGCTGGCCCAACATGGCCCGCAACAAGCTGGTGCCGGATTTAAACATTCCGCCAACGAAAACGGGTGGGGAAAGATCACCCATCGTTATTGCTGCCCAGCAGAGTTTTGACGATCCAGCAAAAATTCCGCCAATTCCAATTCGAATGGCTCGTCGATATTGACCACGGGTCGGGTGATGATCACGGCGGCGCAGTCTTGTTCCAAGATTTCGCCCGCCTCCATCAACGCTTGGCGTGTCACGCAATAACAAATGCCGTTGCGGTGAAAATAATCCGGAATGGTTTGGCGCAGGGAATGCCCGGCGCCGCCCTCTAGGTAGAACCCAATGGTGCCGTCTTCCACGGTCAAGGTTTTGTGCGGAGTGTAGTGGGCTGGCGTCGGGCTGACGGTCGCCGCCGCCCTGTGACCCCCGTCCACCATCGTTCGCACCGTGCGCGTCACATCATCTGGGGTGCGCAAGGGGCTGGTGGGTTCCAACAACACCGATAGATGGAATTCGCACTGATAATGATCTTCGGCCGTGGCCCAAGCATGGCACCACATATCCACCGATGTTGCGCCGTCCGCGGATAATTCCGGCGGCCGCACAAACGGTGCATCCAGGCCATGAGCCACGGCCTCGGCCATGATTTCATCGTCGTCGGTGGAAATGATGGCCTCGTCGATCCACGGTAAGGCCCCGGTGATTTGCGCCGCCCGTGCCACCAAACTGATGCCGCCGACGGGTTTCAAATTCTTGCGGGGGATGCCCTTGGACCCACCCCGGGCAGGGACCACCGCCAGAACATTTTTTCCTTCCCACGCCATGGAATTAGACCGGCGACATTTCGACGGTGCGGTCTTCCGTACTGCTGCGTCGCGCGGCTTCCAATACCTCCAACACCCCGACCCCGTCGGAGATGGTGCAAGAGTTAACAGCCGCACCATCCACCACGCCTAAGAATTCTTTGGCCACTTCAACAAACATTTCGTTACGTTCGCAGGTGTAATCGGTTTCCTGCCAGCCGTCTTCGCCGGGGGTGGCGTCATGGCTGATCGACACTCGGTTGGGGGAATCGGTCCACAAAATCGTGCCGCCTTCGCCGCTGAAGCGGATGGTTTTTTGATGGGGTCGCCCGTACAGATCCAAATGAATGCTGACCCGCAGGCCGTTTTCATAGACCAGCATCATGTCCACGTTGTCGTCGGTTTCGACCTGTAGATCGCTGATTTTTTCGATCCGGGCGATGACGGATTTCGGGCTCCCGAACAACCACAAAGCCAGATCGACCCAATGGCTTTCGTCCAACAGCGCCCCGCCACCCAAATCGCGGCTAGCCATGAACCAATCCTGGACATTTTCCCAGGGGTGCCAGTCGGCCAAGTGGGCGGACATAACGAACCGCACATGACGTAAAGTTCCGATGGCATCGTCCGCCAGCATCGACCGCACTTGGTTCAGGGGCGGCCACCATCGCCATGTGTAGCCCAACAGCAACGGCACGCCGGTGGATTTGACCACGGAGGCCAAGCGTTCGGCGGCTTCCAGATCAGGCGATACAGGCTTTTCCAACAGCACCGGAATTCCGGCCTGTAATGCCTCGATGGCCTGATCCACATGGAATTTTGGCGGCGAGGCGATCACCACTCCATCAAAAGTTTTTTCCACATGCAGGGCCTCGGCGATGCTGTCAAAGGCACCAACGACTTCGGTCTCCGCAGCCATTTCCGATATGCGCCTGGGGTGGGGATCCATGGCCGAAATGGTGCAGCCCAGGGCCGCCAAATTCGCCGCGTGGCGTTTGCCAACGCTGCCCGACCCCACGATCAAGATGTGCTTTGCCATCAACTTTTCCCTATCGAATGCCGTCGGTCATGGCTTGGTATGCGTCGGCATCGAACCCGGCTTCGATGAACACCGGGCCGCTGTCCGGCCGCCAAAGATCCAAGGCGTCATTAAACCCATCCATATTTTCCACCCGAACCCCGGGCAGACCCAGACCAGAAATTGCATCCAGCCACGACGGTTGATCCAGCAGCAACGGCGATTGGATCAGGCCGTCGCGGATGGCGCGGGTGCGCACCGACCCATAGCCGCCATCGGACAACAACACGACCATCACCGGCAATTTTGCCTGGACCGCGATTTTCAATTCCGCCACGGGACCGCCGATGCCGCCGTCGCCGACAAAAATCACCGTGGGAACGTTGGCGTCATGGAGGGCCGCGCCAAGGCCCATGGGGATTGCGGTGCCCATGTAACGGCCATTCCCCGACATCAGGCACAAATCGGGGCGCCGCGCCCGCCAAGCATGTTCACCAATGGTGCAGAAATAGCCCACGTCGAAAACGCCACGGACGAGGCCATCGAACCGGCGATCCACCGCTTCGAAAATTTGCGCCGGGCGGAAGCCGCCGTTCATCATGGTGACCCGCAGCTTCCCCACCACCAATTGGGTGCGCGCCATGCCCCATTCTTTTTCTGCCAATGCCGACAACGCCTGGCCGACGATCCCTGGGCCGGAGGATGTGCCAAAGCCAAAGGCATCAGCCGAGGCCAGGGTATCGATATTCACAGACGGCTTTGGCAGGTTGGTCGCCAGAACCTCGGTCGGCCGCAGCCCCAACCCCACGATCAAATCGGTTTCTGCCAACAACAAGGCTTCCGGCGTTTCGCCCAAGCCCACCCCGGTGTAAACTCCAGCCGCATGAGCCAATGTTTCGTCGATCACACCCTTGGCGTTGGCGGTGGAAAACACCGGGATCGAAAGGGTGCTCAAAACCCGCCCCCAGCCTTGGCGCAGAGCCCCTGACCCGGCGATGACCATGGGTCGCCCACTCGCTTCGATGGCCTCGATGACCTCTGTCACATCATCAACGGCTGGTAGGGAGTCTGGAACCGCCCCGTCGCCGTCAGTCAACTCGACCACCACGGGGCCGGGGGTCTCAGCCTTGGCCCAGGCCGCCACGTCGCCAAAGCTGGTTTTTTCGGACAACTGCACGCGGCCTTTGGCAACTGCCTGTGCCAAGGCCCCATGGTCAGATCCTTTGTGGCGCACGGCCCAATCGGTGCCGGGGGGATAGGCTTCCACTGCGGCGATCATCGGCAAGCCGTCCATCAGGCAGGCCGACAGCCCCGGGGCCATGTTTGAGAAACCCGGCCCCTTGATGGCCATGGCAATGCCGGGAATACCCGACAATCGCCCAGTGATCCCGGCCATGATGGCGCCAGAGGCTTCGTGGTGAACGCCCTGGAACGCCACACCACCGTTCACCATGGCGTCGGTAAGCTCCAGGCTTGAGCCGCTGCCCAGGACGCCAAAAGCCCGGGGGACTTTTGCCTCCCCAATGCCCGCAGCGAAATTGGACACGGCGCTCACAGGCCCAATTTCTCCATGATTTTTTGCCCAGCGCGGGCGCACACCAAGCGCACGGCGTCAGGGCTGAAGCCGCCGCAATGGGGGGTAATCAAAAGGTTGTCGTGGGTTTGGGAATAAAGCACCAGGGGATGGTTTGCAGTGTCCGGCTCGCCATCCAGCACATCAAGGCCCGCGCCACTGATGCGCCCAGACGCCAGCCCATGGACCAGCGCCGCCTCGTCAACGATGGCCCCGCGCGAGGTGTTGATCAGGACCAGCCCGATCTTCGCGGCTTCTAATAATTCACGGCTGATAAGCCCACGGGTTTCATCGGACAGATGCACGTGGACCGAGACGAAATCGCATTGGCCGAACATTTCCGCCAGGGTGACCCGTTCGACCCCATCGGGCAGAGTGTCTTGGTAGGGGTCGTACCCAACCACCGACATGCCAAATGCCTGGGCATACCGGGCCATCCAACCGCCGATGCGGCCAACACCAACAAGCCCCAGCGTCCGACCGTTGATCATTGTCCCGGGAAAATCTTCGCGCTGCCAATTGCCGGCCCGGGTGTGGGCCACGGCTGCTGGCAGATTGCGAGCGACGGCCATCAACAGGGCCCAAGAAAGTTCCGCCGCCGGGGTCAGATTGGCCAACAGGTCGGCGTCTTCGCGCAGGGTGTGGATGGCAATGCCGCGTGCATTGGCTGATTCACGGGCAATGTGATCGGACCCAGTTGTGGCGCAACTGATGATTTTTAAATTCGGCGCGGCGTCGATCATGGCATCGCTGATGGGCACCGCCATGGAGGCATCAAGCAAGCCGTCAGCCGTTTCCAGGGCTTGTGATAGGGCGTCCGGGTTGGCCTCCACATGGACCGCGTCGGCCGCTCCACCCAGGGTTTCCACCAGGGATTCGTATCCGGATTGGGCCCCCAGATAGGCAATTTTCAAGGTCATTGGGGCACCCTTTCCAAAACCGCATACAGGCGATCGGCCACGCCTCGGCGCACCAAATTATCTTGCCAGGTTTGATCCAGACGAGCGTCGCGCAGCCCCGGCAACGAGTCGTGCGCCGACGGTTTGCCATCGCGGATCCATACCAAGGCGTTGGCCAACCCATAACGCTGCACGTAATGAACACGGGAAATTTTCAAGCCCGCCTGGGCGGCACAAGCCGCCAAGGCGTCCGCATCGAAATACCAACGGTGGGCGACGCGATAGAAAAATTGGGGATAATCAGGGGCCAAATCCATCAGGGTATCGTCACGATTGGGGGTGCTGAGAAGCAACCGCCCGTCCGGTGCAAGCAATGCGGCGGCATCGGCCAGAAACTTGGAAGGATCCGGCACATGTTCGATCACATTAAACGTGCAGGCCAGATCAACCGCCCCGGCAAACGACTCGGCGGCATCCGATGTATAGGCGAAGGTCTCGAACCCCTTGGCTTCTAGATCGGGGCGCAGAGCGTCGGCGGGCTCGATGGCAATGACGGTTTTGGGAGCGACCTCCAATTCCTTGATCTGATCCAAAAAGCCGCCACCACCAGTGCCGATTTCGGCCACGGTTTTTCCGCCGATATCATCGGCCCAAAGCCCATGAAGCCCAACGTCATCCATCATTTCGTGGGAATTAGAGAACCCGTCACCGCCAGTTACAGATGCCCAATATTCGGGCCCCGCGTAAAAATCATCGTCGTGGCACGATGCCTCGGCCAAGCGCACGACACCGCAATCATCGCATTCGGCGACTGTTGTGGGGGCTGTCAGATTGCCGAACTTGCCGTCGCGCACGGGGCCCTGGTACACGGGTCTCCAATTGTCCCCGCCACAAATCTCGCATGGGCCGAACCCGTCCATTAATAGGCCAAGCGTTTTTGAATGGTGATTTCGGCGTTGGCCAAAATGTCCGCAATTTTTCCGCCTGCGGTTCCGTCACCGAACAGTTCGGAACCTGGGTGACGACCCTTGGCGATTTGGGCAGTGATGGCGGCAACGATCGCATCGGCATCGTTGGCGATGTGCACAACATTTGCACCATGTTCGCGGCCTTGTTGACGATTGCCGATGTTCACAGCAGGCACCCCAAGATAGGCACCTTCGCGCAATGCCGATGACGAATTGCCCACCAAGCATTGGGCACCATTGATCAGCCGCGCATAATCTTCGGCGCCAAAGTTGCGATACATGTGCAGCCAATCCGGGGATTTTTCTTCCCGGTACATGCGCAATCCCTTGGAGATATCGTCGGACCCGGCATCCACATTGGGCCACAACCAGGCGGTTTGCATGCCAATGCTTTCCACCGCCTGTAGGGTCGCGTTGATCTGGTCGAACCCGCTGCCGTATTCCGATGTCACGGGGTGTTGCAGCACCACCAAATATGGCTTGGCGGGGTCTAGGTCGGCACCGACACCTTTGTACCGGGTGAAAATATCTGGGGGCAACGTCAGGTCCAGACCGGCCACCAAATCAATGGCGGGGCAGCCGGTGTAATGCACGGTCGATGGTTCTTCCCCCATACGCACCAAGTAATCGGCGGCCTGTGCGGTGGCCGGAAAATGCAGGTGGGAAAGCTTGGTGACCGCGTGGCGAACGCTTTCATCAATATTGCCTGTGACCTCGCCACCCTGGGTGTGGGCCAGGGGAATGTTCATATAGCTGGCGGCAACCGCCGTCGCCATGGTTTCAAACCGGTCGGCCACAGTCAGGGCGATATCGGGTTTCATGTTTTCGAACTGAGTGGCCAGCTCCATGATCGCCATGCCGGTGGACTTGGCCATGGTCGTTGGCGTTTCACCTTCGACGATGGTGTACACGGTGGCAGAAGGCTCGAACCCATCTGCGCGAATAAGGTCCGCAACATTGCCGAACCGGTACAGCAACGCCGACGCCCCGACAATCAATTGAAGTTCCAATTTGGGATGGTCGTTCACCGCCCGCATCACCGATTTGATGCGCCCGTAATTGGCCCGGCTGTTGACCACGATACAAATTTTACGGATCGAATTTTTCATCCCAATTCAGGCTCGATAGAGGGTTCCAGATCTTCGCCCGCGAGCAAGTGCTGCGAAGACACGTCGCGGGCCAACACCCGGCCAATCAAGATCGGCAGGTCGGCGGCCGGGATTCCGGTTCCCGGTTTCTTTTCGGTTAGCATGTCTGGGGCCAAGATTGTGCCGGACGGCAAGTCGCGCACTGTTGCCACGCTTTTGTTGAACAGGGATCGCATGGGCGCCAATTCGGCAGCCATGGCATCATTGTCCACCGGGTTGGCATCCATCACCGCCACCGCATCCCGGGCGGCACGCAGCAAGGCGATGTCGTCGGGGGTCAATGACACCGGTACATCGGGGCCAAACATGGCTTTGTCCAAAGCGATGTGGACTTCGATCATGTCCGCACCGCGGGCGATCGCCGCCAAGCTGGGGTGCACAGTACCGGTGTGATCGGACAGACCCACCGGACAATTCAGCCGCGAACGTAATTGGTCGATGACGTTCAGGCCCACGTCTTCCAACGCCGCCGGGTACCGGCTGGTGCACTGAAACCCCCCCATGGCAGCGCCTTCTGCCAGGACCAAAGCCGCTGCGGCATCGATATCATCAAATGTGGTCATGCCGGTGCTGAGCAACACGGGGGCGTTTGACGCCGCTGCCGTCTGGGCGATGGCCGTCAGCATTTGGTGTGAGGCAAGCTCGCCTGAGCCAATTTTCCACGCCAGCATGCCCAAAGATTTCAATATCTCCATGGCCTCGATGGAAAACGCCGACGACAAAAACACCAGATCTTTGTGCGCGGCATGGGCCGCAAGCCCCGCCCATTGTTCCGCCGTGAATTCCATGCGCTTCCAGTAATCGTACCGGGTGTCGTCCTGGGTGCTAAAGGCCGTGCGAAAGGGTTCATCCAACGTTGATTCAGCCGCGGCGATGTGGGTTTGGAATTTCACAGCGTCGGCACCAGCCTTGGCCGCGCTGTCGACAAATGCGTGGGCCAACCCCAATGATCCATCGTGGGATTGGGCGACTTCGGCGATCAGAAAAGCCGGATTACCCGGCCCCACCGCGTGTCCCCCGATAAGAATTGCGTCAGGCATTTCAGGCGGCCTCGTTGTTGCTGACCGAATGGGCGCCGTCGCTTTCCAATCGGTAAATGACGTCCGCCTGGCCCAGCACCGATTCCCCATGGGCGATCAAAATGACCGTGGCATCCCCCGATAACTCGCGGATGGCCGCGCGCACAAGGGATTCCGATTCCGGGTCCAAGGCGTTCGTCGCTTCGTCGAACACATAGACGCTGGGGCGGCACAAAATGACCCGGGCGACGGCAAGACGTTGGCGCTGGCCACCCGATAAATTTTCGCCGCGATCGCCAATCTGGGTGTCATATCCATCGGCCAAGGCGGTGATGAATTCATGGGCGTGGGCGATTTTGGCGGCTTCGATGATTTCGCTGTCGGTGGCAGCCGGGGCGCCAAACCGGATGTTGTCCCGCACTGTGGTGTTGAAGATCATGGGCGACTGGGTCACATAACCAATTCCCTGGCGCAAGGACGACAACGAGAATTCAGACCAATCCTGGTCCCCCGTTACGATGGCGCCCTGGGTCGGCGACACGAACCCCAACAACATGTCGGCAAAGGTCGATTTGCCCACACCCGACGCGCCAACAATCGCCGTGGTTTTGCCCTTGGGGATTACCATGTTGATGCCCGACAAAATTTGCGTGCCGGGATCATAGGCAAACCCCACATCGCGGAATTCGATGTCGGTTTCAAGGGGCTTATAGGGCGTGCCGGTTTGGGTATCTTCGCGATCCGGCTCGGCGTGGGCCAGATCGCTCACCAAGGCCACAGCCGGTAGCATCGCGGCGATTTTCATGCGCTGGGAAATGATGTTGTTGACGTTGGTGAGCATGCGTTGGCCCACCAACAAGAACAGCCCCAACTGCCCGGCAGATGCCGCGGGCTCCAGCCCCAACACTCTTGTCATAATCACCAGGCCGGCGCCAAACAGCAGGATCAGCATTAATTCTGTGGCCTGGACAGGGATTTCCTTGGCCACCCGAAATTTCGTTTCCGCCCGGGTGTGGCGCTCCAGACGCTCCCCCAATTCGCCACGTTTGCGGGCGTTGGCACCAAACAGCTTTATTTCATTGATTGCCGCCAAGGATTCCGCAGAAATCGCTGTGATCTTCTGGAACATTTTTTGCCGCAGCTTGCCGAATTTTACGGAGTATCGAAACGTGCTTTTGCGGATGCCGTAAAACACCAGCACCCCGGTCAGGGCGACAAAAATTGTTGCCTGCCAGCTGATGAGCAACAGCAACCCCGTCAGCACCAAGACCAGGATGGAACGGTTCAGAAAGTCGAACAACAGGGCGACGCCGCGAGACGCCCGATAGGATTCCTGGGCGACATTGTGAACCATTGCCCCCAGTTTTTGCCCAGCGAGCCCGGCGCGGCGGGCGGATAAATAATGATCGAACATCGCCGATGCCCAGTCATCACGCAGGCGCAGGGCAAAATAGTCGGTCATGCCCCGGGCGGTGACCGCCAATGCCCCCTTGGCCAAAAACGCCAGCGCCAGCAAGGCCAGGAGCATTTCAAGGCGAAAGGCTCCGGGGAACAACTGTTCGATGCGACCGGAAATATTCGTCAGCATCCCGGGTTCACTTGCCAGGCCCAACACCCCCGACAAAATTGGCAAGACCAGGAACAGGCCGAAACTTTCGGCCAATGCGGCCAGCAATGTGACCGTGAACATCACGGCGGCCAACCTGCGGCGCTCGCCGATTAATCGGGCGATAAGGTCAAAACGTTGACGCCAAGAATTCATGGTTGGAACGCTTTTTTTGTAGGCACGGCGAGCCCCATTTATTCCTCGGGGCTCAAAGCCTTGGCGTGGACTTTGACCTGAACCTGACGGCCCAAAAGATCTAGCAAAATGAATACCCGTTGGTCGGCGCTGCGGGCGTGAAAAATGCCCACCGAGTCGGCCATGGGGCCTTCGGCGATACGCACTTTGTCGCCGGGCTGATAGCGCGAGGCAATGCCATGTCCGTGATCGATATCCACCATTCCGTCCTCGCCTTCGTTGGCGCGAATTTCGGCGATGATTGGATCCGGGACCGGCGCCGGATCGCCACCAAAGGCGATCAGGCTGGAAACCCCCGGCGCAAAGGTAATGCCCCGGGATACCCCGGTTTCCAAATCAGCGGATACGAACAAATAGCGCGGGAACAGGGGTGCCGCCACATAGTCCGTGCGCCGGGCGTGGCGGCGGCGTTTTTGGTACAGAGGCAAGTACACGTCGAACCCGCGTTCCCACAAATTCGTCCGCGCCCAAAGCTCGGCACCGGGTTTGGTGTATGCGCAATACCAGCGGTTCACGATCCCGCCCTTCCCGGCCCATCGGAATCCCGGGTCACGTGCAACAATTCCGGAACCAGAATGCGCGCCGGATCGATCTGTTTGGCCAAACTTTCAAAGCTGTGTTGAGGCCGCGCAGAATCGGTCAAAAGTGCCCCATCAATAGTCGGCAAGTCTTTCAGTTCGCGCACCACCACCAGGTTCAAGAAGCTATTGATGTTTGCCCGATCGTCGGCAATACCCACGACTTCCAGGTGGTGGCGCATGGCGCACAACACGGCTACTTCCGCCAAGTCACCAACGCCATACAGGGCGATGCGCCGGAAACCTTCATCGGCACTGGTGGCCAGCAAGGCGTCGCATTGATCCCGTGCCCGCCGATAAAAACTGAACGAGCCGGACAAATAGCGGGCGGTGAGTTGGCTTTTTTCGGCGAAGCCTTTGGGAGTCAGATAATAGGCATAGCGATTAGCCGGGGCTGACCGGACCTTTACCAGGCCTTTGCGCACGCAGCGCTTCAAATAGGCGTTGGTGAGCCCCAGAGCGATTCCCAGCTCCGCCGCCAAGGACCGCTGGGAAACCGAGCTGTTTTGGTGCACGGCGTCCAAAAGACCCAGAGTAATGGCGCTTTCGCCATCAACTTCGTCTGATTCCAGCGGGCCAGAGCCAATGGCGGCTTTTTGATCCTGACTGATGTCTTGGCTTACCACGGACCGGGATCTCCTAGCCGCCGATGCCTGTATCCCAAGGTGTCGGCCATTTATTCGTGTTCGCGGCGTGAACGTTAGCCCGAAATGCAGCTGTGTTCAAGCCATGAACGCACAAATGTTCATGAAATGAACGCGACACCAGCGATTGCGCGATCCACCACCCGCCCCGGCACCAACAAATTGGCGGCATTTCGCCCCGTCCTGGCGTACCATTGCCCCATGAAACGGATCGCAATCATTGGAATATTTTTGGGCGTGTTGATCGGTGGCACCGCCACCGCCGACATGGACGTTGCCATCAAGCAGTTCGAGGTTGGCAACTACGACGCCGCGCTGGATGAATTGATCGAGCACGTGGAGGCGGGCGATCCAGCAGCCCAAACCATGGCGGCCTACATTTACGATTTCGGCTTAGTCGGCGAGCCCGATTTTGAATTGGCGGCGGCGCTGTATACCCTTGCGGCAGTCCAAGGAGATTCCCTGGCGCAATATTTTTTGGCGGGTTTGTATTTCGACGGCTTGGGAGTCGAACAAGATTACACCGAGGCCGCCTACTGGTACGAACAGTCTGCAGCCCAAGGCGATCCCGATGCCCAATATTATTTGGCATTGATGTTCCAATCCGGCGACGGGGTGCCCGCAGACGATTTCGTGTCGGCAGAGTGGATGCGCCTTGCAGCTGATGCCGGCGACCCCCGCGCCCAATACGAAATGGGCATCAATTATGATTTCGGCTACGGCGTTGAACAGGATTATGGGATCGCCGCCGAGTGGTATTTGTATGCGGCTGAGCAAGGCCACGATGGCGCCCAATTCGAACTAGCGTTTAATTATTCGCGGGGCATCGGCGTCGAACAAAGCGATTCGGAAGCGGCATTTTGGTACAGCCTGTCGGCAGATCAAGGCAACGGGCTCGCCCAGTTGGCCATGGGGAAAATATTCGACGAAGGCCGCGGGGTGCCTCAAGATTTCGCCGAAGGTGCCCGGTATTATTTATTGGCTGCCGAGCAAGGGATTGCCGAGGCACAATACGAATTGGCGGTGGATTACGAATACGGCTATGGCGTGTCGGCAGACATGATCGAAGCGATTTTTTGGTACCGTCAGGCGGCTGAACAAGGCCATGCCGAAGCCCAATACAATATGGCGGTGGATTATTCCATCGGCGACGGCGTCGCCCAGGATTTGACCCAGGGCGCGTGGTGGATGATCCAGGCCGGAATGCAAGGCCACGAATTCGCCCAAGTATCGTTGGGCTTTATTTATCGGCAAGGGGAAGGGGTATCGGCTGACCCGCTCCAGGCCTATATGTGGCTCGCCCTGGCGGCCCAAAATTGGGGAAACGAAACAGCCATCGAGGCCCTGGAAGACCTTGAAGCCACCTTGTCCACCGCGCAGATCGATTTAGCAAAAAAGCTGGTTTTGCAATTTGAAGCAGGAGGATTTCAGCCAACTTTGGCGCCCCCCGATCCCACCGTGAATTTGGTGCCTCCGGTCGCCGATCCCGGCATCGCCAACCAAGATGTCTCCCGCACCCAAGCCGCTTTGGCGGATTTGGGGTACAGCCCAGGACCAGCAGACGGTATTGCCGGGGCCCAGACCCAGGCGGCCATTCGCCAATTCGAGGAAGATTATGGCCTGCCGGTCACCGGCCAAGTTTCCGATGAACTAAGCGTCGCCTTGTTGGTGGCACGGGCTGCCGAGGCAAGACGGCCAACCCGGGGCGGACTTGTTTCAACCAATTTGGAAATCGTCGCCACCGGCACCGGCTTTGTGATCACCGACGATGGTCACGTTATTACCAACAATCACGTCATCGCCGGGTGCTCTGCCGTGCGGGTGCGCACTGGATCCCAACAAACGGTGGATGCCGAGGTTCGGGCGGCGGAACCAGACAGCGACTTGGCATTGCTGATGGCCCCTGATTTACGGGTCGCCGACACTGCGGCGTTCCGAGCGGGCCGCGGCATCCGCCCAGCCGACGACGTGGTGGTCATCGGCTATCCGTTGTTTGGTGCCGAACTGGTCACCAGCACCGAAGCCATTGTCACCACCGGCGCGGTCAGCGCCTTGGCGGGCCCAGGGGATGACCGCCGGATCATGCAAATTACCGCGCCAGTTCAGCCCGGCAACAGTGGCGGGCCGCTGTTGGACGGAGCCGGAAACGTGGTTGGTGTGGTCGTGGCAAAGCTGGACGCCATACTTGTGGCGGAGGCCATTGGCGACATTCCTCAGAACGTGAACTTCGCCATCCAGGGCTGAGTCGCCCAAGTTTTCTTGGACTCCCTGGCCATCGATTATCGCACTGCGGGCGCCATCACACCCATCGATACCGCCGACGTGGCGGCCCGCGCCCGCGCCTACACCGTCTTGGTGGAGTGTTTGCAATAACCGCGCACTTACCCGCTTTTTTCTAAAACAGCCATCTTCCCGCGCCAGCCGCGCCAAATGAACAGGGCGGCGATCACGCACAAAACCGATGCCACGGCCACGGGCGGCTTCAGGCCGGTGAAGTCCGACACCCAACCCATACCCAACGCCCCAATCGCCGGTATGCCGCGCAGAATTAGTCCCCAAATGCTGAGCACCCGGCCGCGCATGTGCTCGTCGATCCCGGCTTGGATCAGCGTCTGACTGGTGATGCCCATTGTGGTGATGGCGAACCCGGTCACCAACAATGCCGGTGCCGCCGCCCACAAGGGATTGGTCATTGTGAAGGCCACGACGCCAATCCCCGCCGCCACAACAGCGGCGCTGGCGATGGTCGAAAACCCCGCCGCTGATCCACGTTGGGCCAGCCACATGCCAGCAAACAATGCCCCCAACCCGGCCGATGACGTGAGCACGGCCAGGCCGCCAGCACCTTGGCCGAACACCGCATCGGCAAAGCCCGGCAGCAATTCCAAGGCGGGGCGCGTGAAAATCGAAACCGCCACCAATAACCATAAAAGCGGCGCAATCGACGGGTGGGAAAACGCATAGGTGAAGCCGCCCAATGCTTCCTTCAGCAGCCCGGCTCGGACGGGCTTTTTGGCGGCATGGGGGGCGGATCGGATGAAAACAAGGGCGATCACCAACGCCGAAAAGGTCACCGCGTTAAACGCGAATGCAGTGGCAACCCCGAACAGATGAATAAGAACGCCCGCCAATCCCGGGCCAATGAACCGGGCAAGATTGAATATCACCGCGCCAATTGCCACGGCCCCGGCCATGTCGCTGGGCCGCACCAGGGATGGCACCAAGGACAAGCGCGCCGATTGGATAAACGCGACGACGATGCCTAAGAAAAGGCTAAGTCCGAATAACAGCTCGATGCCAATCAACCCGAAGGCAGTCAGCGCCCACAAAGCCGTAGCCTGAACCAAGGCCAATGATTGACCGATCAGCAAAATTTTACGGCGGTCATAACGATCAGCCAAAACGCCGCCCAACAACCCGATCACCACCACCGGGAACAGGTCGGCAAAGGCCACGGCCCCCAGCCAAAACCCCGAGTGGGTCAAATCCCACGCCAGCCAGCCAACCCCCAACCGTTGGACCCATAAACCAATCAGAGAAATGGAATTCCCGGTGGCATAGATGGCGTAGTTGCGATTGGAAAAAACCTGGGCAATTGCCGCCAAATTGTAGCGGGGGGTCACCATTGTGAATTCCTCGCGCCCCAGAACCTCGCAAGCCGAGCCCCGCCACCGTATACTGGCTGGATGGAGTTGATTTGGGCGAAGAGGGCGAGGAGCGCTAGGTGCAGTTGAGGCATATTGGGTTACTGAGTTGGGTCAAATGGGCCGGGGCAGCGGCGTTGATCGTGGCCCTGACAGGTTGCTATTTGCCGACCAGGTTTGTCGCCGAAATTACGATCCAACGCACCGGCGACTATACCCTTACCTATGACGGTGTCCTGCTGTCGTCCAATTTGGTGCCGGGCTTAATGACCGGCGACCCCGATCAAAAAGAAATCGACGAGCGATTGGAAGGCGTGTTTGCTGATCTGGGTCGGGATTCCAGCTACAAGACCGTGGAGTATCTGGGGAACGGTGCTTTCCAGGTCTATTTCGAAAAATCCGACAATATTTTCGAGCGTACCAGCGTCACCTTCATTCGCACCGACAACCGCTTCCTTAGCATCGCCTATGTGCGCAAGACCGGGGAAATCACCATACGCGCGTCAATCGTCCCAGAAAACCAACGGCCAAGATTAGAGGCCATCGGCTATTCCATGGGCGGAGAATTCCGCGTGACCACCGACGCCCGAGTCATTGATCACAATGCCACAGGGGTCGTGGAAGCCGAGAACGGCGCGCTCACATATATATGGGTGATGCGGGGCATGGTAGAAACGGCACCGCTGCTGATCATCGGCTAAACAACCCCTTAGCCCCTGCGGCGATAACTTGGTACCGTCCCGCGCCCAACACCCCTTAACCCACAGAAAAGAAAGTTTGGTTCATGCCTTCGTTTAATCCGCCCCTTCGTACCCTAATGGGCCCCGGCCCCAGCGATGTTCACCCCCGGGTGCTGGCAGCCATGGGCCGCCCCACATTGGGCCATCTTGATCCGATGTTTGTGGCCATGATGGATGAACTAAAGGATTTGATGCGGTCAGCGTTCCGCACCAAAAATCGCCTGACAATCCCAGTGTCGGGACCTGGTTCGGTTGGCATGGAAACCTGTTTCGTCAACTTGGTGGAACCCGGCGACACCGTGATCGTTTGCCAAAACGGCGCATTCGGCGGCCGCATGAAGGAAAACGTCGAACGCTGTGGCGCCACGGCAGTGATGGTCATGGACGATTGGGGCAAGCGCATCGACGTGAACAAAGTCGAAGAAGCCTTGAAGGCAAACCCCGGGGCCAAGGCATTGGCCTTTGTCCACGCCGAGACATCCACCGGCGTGCGCGCCGATGCCGAAGCGTTGTGCAAATTGGCCAATGAACATGGGGCCCTGACCATCGTTGACGCGGTGACATCATTGGGGGGCATTCCAGTGGAAGTGGACGCCTGGGGCATCGATGCCGTGTATTCAGGGTCGCAAAAATGTCTGTCGTGCACACCAGGTCTGTCGCCGGTCAGCTTCAGCGCCCGGGCCGAAGAAGTGGTCAGGGGACGCAATACCAAGGTCCAAAGCTGGTTTATGGATTTGAATTTGGTCATGGCCTATTGGGATTCCGCCGACGGTGCGCCGCGGGCGTACCACCACACCGCACCCATTAATTCGCTGTACGGGCTGCACGAATCCTTGGTCATGCTGGACGAAGAAGGCATCGAAGCGGCCTGGGCCCGCCACGCCAAAAATCATCAGGCCCTGCGCGCGGGGCTGGAAGCGATGGGGCTGTCATTGCTGGTGGACGAAGCCGACCGCTTGCCCCAACTGAACGCCGTGGTGATCCCCGACGGGGTCGACGAAGCCTTGGTCCGCAAAACATTGTTGGCCAATTATGGTTTGGAAATTGGCGCGGGCTTGGGTGCGCTGGCAGGCAAAGTCTGGCGCATCGGTTTGATGGGCACGTCATCCAGCGCCAACCATGTGACCCTGTGCCTTGCCGCCTTGGAAACCACCCTGGTGGGAATGGGCGCACCGATTACCGCCGGGGCATCTGCCGAAGCCGCCCGGGCTGTCTTATTCAACTAGTCCAGATCGTGGCGGGTTTTGGAGCCGCGATCCTCTGTACATTATCGAGAGATATCATGAAGCCATTCATTTATTCCATTGTTGCTGCCGCCGCACTTGGTCTGTCCACACCGGGTTCCGCCCAGGATTTTGACCTGGGTTGGGCGGCCTTACAGGGGGGCGATTACCAAACTGCCCTTGGCCATCTGGAACCCCTGGCCTTGCAAGGCAACGACCGGGCCATGGTCGGTATGGGGTACCTGTATTTGAACGGCTTTGGGGTCCCCGAAAGCTACGTGGTGGCATTCAAACTGTTCAGCGATGCCGCGGATCTTGGCAATACGGATGCCATGTATTCCCTGGCCAACGGCTTTTACATGGGAGAATGGCTGGAGCAGGATTTCGAGCTCGCCGTCCATTGGTACCGGCAGTTAGAAATGGTCATGGATGACGGCCCGGTACGCACCGGGGTCGAAGCTTTGCGCCATTCGGCGGAAGCCATGTCGCTGCTAGAGGCCGGAGCCCTCAACGGCGTCATTTCCGATCAAATTAACTTGGCCGAGCGGTATGCCGAAACCACCGTGGTCCAAAATCTGGAAAAGGCCGTGGGTTGGTTCCGCGCCGCAGCTGAACAAGATGATTTGCAGTCCCAACTGCGGGTGGCTGAGATGTACCAGTCCGGTCAGGGCGGCGTGCCGGATTCCCGGGAAGCCCATTTTTGGTTTTCCATTGCTCTGGCCCGTGGAGCCGAAGAAGCCGCCAGGCCCCGCGAAATTTTGGCTGGCACATTGACCGCCGAAGCGTTGGAATCGAATGCCGGCCGGGTGACCGCGTGGTTGGCACGGCACCCCCAATAAACGCCGCCAACGCCTAAACCGCCGGCCGACCTCCGGGTTGGGCCGGGGGGTCCGGGTGCAATTCGTCGTCTCGGTCGTGGTGATCCGCAGACAGTTGCGCCGACACCCACCGCCACAGCCGGCCAATTTCCTGAGATGGTTTGCCGTCTGGGTACAATTCGATATACGCCCGGCCGTCGGGCATGGGATGGGCCAGGGTGTCCCGCTGAGTAATCGCACCGGGTGCGACCGGCAAATTGAAGTGCCGCATGCTTTCCCGAGCCTTGCGGGTGATTGAGACCTCTTGATCGCCGCGCGGTGCCGGAACGGCGTTGAGGACAATCCCCGCCGGGGCGCTGAGCAAATCAATGATGTCCACGGTGCGATTCAAAGCGCGCAAATCCATCGGCCCGGGACGGCACGGGATTAGGCTGAAATCCACCGTTTCCGCCACCAAGTACGCCGCGCGGTCGGCGCGTGGTTGGGTATCCACAATCACCAACGTAAAGCCCCGTTGGCGCGCCGCATTCAGGGCATTGGCCAAGGCGGATACATTGCATTCGGCCATGGCCGGGCGGGCAATACCCCTGGCTCGCCACCATTCGGCAGTGGACCGTTGGGGATCGGTGTCGATCAAGGCCACCTTTTCACCGCGCATGGCGGCGTAAACGGCAAGATGTACCGCCAGGGTTGTCTTTCCCGCACCACCCTTTTGGGCAACGAGGCTAAGTGACTTCATATCCGTACTTAAAAGGTGACCAAAGGTGGCCACGGCAATTCAAACAAAAACATAGCACAAACCCTGGCCATTGGGCGGTGGCTGGGATCAATGCTAGGGTTTCTCATGACATTTAGACCAATTGCAATGATTGCCTTGGCACTGGCAGTGGGCTTTGGCGCGACGTCAGCGTCGGCGGAGTACCAGGCGGCGCTGGACGCCTATGCGGCAGGCGATTTCGAAAAGGCCTTCAACGAATGGTTGGCGCCAGCCGAGGACGGAGACCCACGGGCCCAATACGGCCTGGGCATCATGTACCGCAACGGTGAATGGGTCGACGAAGACGCCGCCAAGGCCGCCGAGTGGCTGACCAAATCCGCCGACCAAGGATTCGCGGGCGCCCAATTCAATTTGGGGGTCATGTACCAAAAAGGTGCGGGGGTGGAACAAGACGACGCCCGCGCCGCCGAACTTTACGAAACCGCCGCCCGCCAAGGCATGGCCATGGCCCAATACAATTTGGCGGTGCTTCACCAATTGGGCATGGGGGTGGATCGGGATTTGGTCGAAGCCTATGTGTGGTTCACCATGGCGGGCCTGCAAGGCAACATGCCCGGCGCCACGGCCAGCGATCGCATTTCGGTCGGCCTGACCGGCAACGAACGGGACCGCGGCATCACCAAAATCCGCGAATTGTTGGGCCAACCCACACTGCCGTAAAGGGCGATCAGCTCGTTGTTAGGGTGTTCCGGGCGGAAACATGTGCACGCCGTCGTCGCCCAATGGCAGTGGGGTGACTTGGGTAACGGCTTCTAAGGGTAGCCGCCCATACAGGTGGGGAAACAACGCCCCACCCCGCGACACTTCCCACTTCAACGCATCGCCCAGCAATTGGGGATCAACCGCCAACATCACCAAGCCGTCCTGCCCGGCGCGATGTTTGGCGACGCTTTCCCGCACCTGATCACCGCTAGAAAAATGCAGATAGCCATCGCGGGCGTCATCGGCTGACCCGTGATAAGTGCCGGAATCCACAGCGGCTTCCCAGGCTTCTGCCGTGCAAACGTGATAAATCAACGGTGCGCCCAACAGAACGCCGGTCGTTTGAAAATCAGAATTTTATGAATGTCGTCAGGCGGTGGCGGCGCCGTCGGTGATTGCCGCCACGGTGGCCTGATCGCCGCAAGTCTTCAAAACGACCATCCATTCGGCGGGGCCCAAATCCAAGGCCTCTAAAACCAAATGGCCAGCGTTTTCGGCCCACTTGGAAAGATTTTTGACGGCGGGGGGACAGTCAACCATGACCTCCACTTCGGTGCCGCAGGGCATTTTTTTGACTTCTCTTTTTGTTTCCTGGAGCGGGTACGGACAAATTTCGCCCCGAAGATCCAGCTTTACGCGCGATTTACTCACCGGCCCCCACTCCCAAAAAAAAGCTCCCAAACCCATGCCATACGATGGCACGGGAGGCCCCGGATCGCAATCACCTCGATTTCAAGTGTCTGTGAGCAAAGGCGGGTGGCCCAGCAACTGTGTGCCAAACAAATTCCTGAACCTTCCCAAATTGCGCCAATATCATCACGGTTTGTGACCGATAAGAGTTCCGCTCCGGCCCGCAAGCGGATACGATTGAGCCATACTTAATGGGCGTTATAGGGTGCCCATCATCAAGTATGGCCAGGAGCGTATATGTTTGGATTTGGTGGCGTTAAGAAGCAAGAGGACGCGATCAGGGCACAATTGTCCCAAGATAAATTCGCGGTCGAGTTTGAAAAAACGATCGAGCACTACAAGATCAAGCCCGCCACCGCCGCGGGCAAATCGATGGAATACAATGTGATCGAATCGGCAGCCCAATTTATTTTGGGGGGTGCCTTGGATGCTGCAGAAAAGAATTTGAAGTCCCCCAAAGATCTTGAATCAGCGGCCACATTCAGCGCCGCTTTGTGCGAATTTTTGGGCCGCAACGGCGGCCTGGAGAAATCCGACATCAACGATCTGCAAAGCCGGGTTCCGGCCGGGGTGTTCCCGGAAGCCGCCAAACGGGTCATGGGCGCGCGGGCAAAGTCAGCCTTTGGGGCAATGGTCGCCAAGGGCATCGTCACCCACGGCCGCATGTCTGGGAAAAAAAAGGGGCGCAAGATTTTGGCCGCCATCGAAGGCGAACTGGTTCAGTTCGTCAGCAATCGTGACAAAAAATATCTGAAGGTTTTAGCCAATCATCTTGATCGGCTTTAGAGGCCGTGACCCTAAACAAAATGGCCCGCATCAGCGGGCCATTTTTTTTGCTTGATTTAGGGATTATTCCGCCGGAGCGGCGCCGGGTATCAACGGACCATCCACGGCTGGACCGCTGACTTGGCCAGGCCGTTTCGGCGCACCTGCTTTGCGCTGCTCCTTGCGCTTGCGGCGCTGGATCAACGGTGGGCATTGGTGATCATCGTAATAGGTGGCTTGGCAATCCAGGCATTGCAGGCATTCGTTCATGTTGATTTTGCCGCTGGGCTCGATGGCACCGATGGGGCATTCGCCTTCGCAGATCCGGCATTGGGTGCCGCAGGCCTGACGCCGTTTCAACCATGTGAACATGTGGAACCGGCCCAACACCGCCAAGGTTCCGCCCAAGGGACACAGCACCCGGCAGTACGCACGTTCCACAAACAGGCCGATGCTTAGCAGCCCAGCGGCGTACAACGCGAACTGCCAATCACGCACGAACTTGACGGTGATGGCGGTGCGGAAAGGCTCGATCTCCGCATAGCCTTCGGCGGCTTCTACCGAAATAAACACCGTAACCACCAAGAAAATAGCGACCAAATATTTCACCACCCACAGGCGTTGCAACATCGTTGGCGGAATGGATATTTGCGGAATGCGGACAAAGCGGGCGATCCGGTTCAACAATTCCTGGAACGCGCCAAACGGGCACAGCCAGCCACAAAATACGCCACGTCCCAAGACAAACAGCGTGAACGCCACATACACGGACAGAATAAAAATCAGCGGATCAAGAACAAAGGCCTGGATGCTACTGCCACCAAAGGGGGCCTGGATATAAGCCAGGATGTTGACGATCGAAAGCTGCGCCCCCGCGTACCACCCAAGCCACCCCAAGGTGAAAGCCAGAACCCCCACCCGGACAAATTCATAAACACGCCGGTGGCGGGCCAACACGTCTTGGAGCAAGAAAATGATGGTCACGACAATCAGAAGCAGCCCAAGGATGGCGATGTCCACCCGTTTTTCCAACCAGGTTTCCACCCACATGGGCAGCGGCACCGGCGGCGGCAACAGCATGTGCCGTTCGGGCAGTTGATAGGTAATTGGAACGTCGACCACCATGGCACCGCCATCGCTGTCTTTGCCGGCAACCATCAGCACCATGTCGAACGGCGCCAACGGATCAAGGCCCTGGTCCGCTTCAATCTTGAACAACATGATGTTGCGATGGTTCATGGCCGGGCCACGGCTGACGGCCAAGCGGCGATGCATGTCACGGGTCAGGCGAATTTCCAGGGCACCCTGGACGATCTTCAGACGATCGAACAAATAGTCGTTGGCGGATCGAAAATGGGAATTGCTGGCAAACGAATAGGCTCCGTCGCCGGCCACCCACAGGGTCAGTCCGCCTTCGGGTTGGTCTTCAATATAGCTGCGGTATTTTGCGTCGCCGAAAAGATTGGCACCGATGGATGCCGGGGTGATGAGGGTGGTGAACAGTTCGAAAAACACGCCCTCTTCGCCGTCTTTGAAGGCCTGATCGGGAAGCGAGCCTCGGCCCCCTGCCTTTTCGAAAATTCCCAACATTTCCGCATTGGTGACGGCTTGGTTCAAGATCGATCCGCTTGCCAGTAGCTCTTCGAAGGTAAACGGTGCGAACCCGGTGCGATCCAGGGTCGGCTCGGTCACCGGCGGCACACCCAGAACATGGCCTTGGAACACCATCTCGGCAGAATTCAACAAGCCGCGTTTCATGAGCCGACCAGAGGTGCTGGCACGGCTAAGATAATCGGGACGAATGGAGCTGAACGTTCTGAGGTTCGCCCCGGCGATGCTGGCGATATATTCGTCCAGTTTTTCTTGGGGGACGCCGCGGCCAATGATGGCTTCGTGGTGGTACAGCAAGGTAGCACCGACCAGGTCGCCTTCCATGGTCATTCCGGCCACCAAATCAAAGGCGACCCCGGAATATCCCGTGGCGTTCACAGCATCCCGGGTGGAAAACAAATACCCCACCACGGCCCCGTCGATCCAAACCTCGACCACCGGCGGGCGGCCATCGACAAACACAACTTCGTCAGCGCCAGGAAAGGCTTGTTGAAGGGCACCGGGTGTGAGCGTCAGGCGCTCCAACAGGTTTTTATCGAGATTGGCTTCGCCCAATTCTTCGGCGACCACCGGGGCTGCAAAAAGCCCCGCGCCAATCGCGCAAAGCGCGAAAAGGCCAAGACGCCGCAAGGGCGCAATCCATGCTGATAAAACCGTCATATCTGAACTCGTTGTCCCGCCCTTTTGAAGACCCTAACCAAAAACGGGACATCGGGCAACGCGGGGCTGTGTGAGCAGCATGGCCTCGGCCACGGCGTCCTGCCCCGGCAGCCTAATTGCCCTATCAGGGCGACCATATCGTTGGCCTTCGCGGCGTTTGTATAGGCCGCTCAGAGGGAACGGCTGGTATTCTGGATGCACAATGGCATCACCACCCCACAACTGGATCGGATCAATCTTGGGCGCAGCAGTTCTCAGTCTGCTGTCTGCCCAGGCTTTGGCCCAGCCATCCTGGTGGGTGACGGCATCCACTGGCATTGGTGTCTATGCCCGGATCGGTACCAATAATTTTCTGGTGGACATGCTGCCCGCAGGATTGGAGCGAGACGCCTATTCGGCATCCGTGGCGATTGGCCACACACTTTCAAAATCACCCCGCGCCTTTGTTTGGGAATCGGAAATGCAGGTGGTGCAGTACCAAGGGCGCCAAGGCCATTGGGAATTGGATACGTCGATCCTGTTTCGCTGGCGCGACTTTCCCTGGAACGGCAAAATACAAACCACGTTGGCCATCGGCGATGGTCTTTCTCTCGCCAGCAAAACGCCGGTGATCGAAGCCCAGCGCAATGCCCGTACATCAAAGCTTCTGAATTTTTTGGTGATCGAGGGAACCTTTGCCATCCCCCAGCGATCTGACGCGCGCATCGTCCTGCGCCTAAATCACCGATCTGGAATTTACGGATTGTTCGGCGGAGTCAGCGCCGGATCCAATTTCGTTTCCTTAGGGATCAGAATGCCGCTGGCATCATTGGGTGGCGCTCCCTGAGCAATCGTCAAACCCCAGCCAAACGTTCAAAGGTGGGCCTATAGGTAACCTGATTTTAAGATTGGCCTTCTAAACTCTAACCCGAGTCGAAGTCCGCTTTGTCTCCGTGGGGGGAGGGCAAGCATTGTGCAAACGTTGAGTTCTGCGGGATTGCCCAGGTTTGGGCCCCGCGCCAAACTCCAGGACCGAAGGCTTGGGGCACGGATCGTGCGCCGCACGGCCATGCTCGCATTGGCACTGGTTATGCTCGGTTTTTCTACCTTTCCATCCTACGCCCAGGACAAAGTGGTCTTGCAGTTGCGCTGGGATCATCAAGCTCAATTTGCTGGATACTATGCCGCTTTGTGGCAGGGGTTTTACGCCGACGCCGGGCTGAATGTTGAAATCAGATCGGCTTTCACTGATGACAGCCGAGCTCAGCCGGTCTTGGAGGTCACTCAAGGCCAAGCCGATTTCGGGATCGGTGGTGCCGATGTGGTGGTGGCGATCGCTGGCGGCGCGCCATTGTTGATCGCAACGCCCGTGTTCCAGCACAGCGGACTGGGAATTTTGGCGCCGGAAAACGCTCGAATTTTTTCGCCTTCAGATTTATCGGGGCTTCGGGTCGCAATCCCTATTTCCCCTGTTAGCAACGCCGAACTTAACGCCATGCTTGCGGCGGAAGGTGTCGATCCGAACTCGATCAATTGGGTGGAAGTCGCCCCAGGCAAAGGCCCGCAATCGCTTGCGGACGGATTGGTTGACGCGCTTTTCACAGTCTGGCCGGCGGCAAAATGGGTTTTATCGGATCTGGGCGTTGAGGCGACGTTCCTGGGGCCCACTGTCTACGGTGTGGACTTTTATGGGGACGCCATTTTCACGACTTCCCGTCTGGCAGAAAACGATCCCGAGCTTGTTCAACGATTTATCGCAGCCAGCTTTCAAGGTTGGGAGTATGCCCTTGACCATAGGGAAGAGATCACCGACCGGATTTCCTCTGAACTGCCCAGGACCATTCCGATTGCGGATATTCGCGCCTTCAACCGATCCATGCTGAAAGAAATCGCGGACTTTTCGCTGCCGCCGGAAATGACCCTTGGGTTTTCAAATCCTGCACGATGGTCGGCGATGTTTAGGGTGCTGGCCGAAACCGAATTGGCGGACGGCGAATTTGAATATCTGGATTTCGTTTTCGATCCCGAACGCCGGGAAGCACAGGCACGGGAAAGCTTTTTGACACGCCTTGCCATTGGATTGGTTGTTGGGATCGTTTTGGCAATTACCGTGTTGGTGCTGGCATGGTCCTGGACTTTACGCCGCCAGGTCGAGGCCCGCACACGGGACCTGGTGGACAGAGATCGGGAGCTGTCGGAAAGCGAGGCGCAATACGCCTTGGTTGTCGCCGGTTCGGATGCTGGCATTTTCGAATGGAACATCGGGACCGGGGTCGTTTACCGATCCCCCAGGTTTCTTAGCCTGATTGGATACGACGAAGGCGACCTGCCAGCGACGCCCGAGGGATTTTTTCGAATTGTTCATCCAGACGACCGCGACCGGCTCAAGACATCCATGAACCGGCATCTGAAAGAGCGCACCCGTCACGATGTGGAGGTGCGCATCCTCCATAAGCAAGGTCATTACATTTGGGCCCAGATCACCGGGCAGGCCGCTTGGGATGAACAAGGCGAACCCTTAAGCCTTGCCGGGTCCGTCATTGAAATCACCAAGCGCAAAGTCGCCGAAACAGCCCTGCGATCGTCTGAAGAACGATTTGCCCTGGCAGTCGCCGGTATCGATGCTGGGCTTTGGGATTGGACCCACAACACCGGGGAAAGTTATCGGTCCCCAAGGTGGCACGAAATTTTGGGCTTATCCAACGAGACCTTTCCCCCGACCAGGGAAGCATTTTTCGCACTGATCCACCCCGACGATGTGCAGCCGTTCCGGGACGCGATCCAGGGGCATATCGCCGACCTGCTACCATTCGACATCATCATTCGCGTGCGCCACGCCAATGGGCATTACATTTGGGTCCATGAACGCGGCCAAGCTGTGTGGGACGAAGCGGGCAACATTTTACGCATGGTTGGCTCCATCACCGACATTTCCAAACGAAAATGGGCGGAAGAAGAACTGCGCCGGTACGAGGTTATCGTCGCCAATTCGTCGGACATGATCGCCTTGATGGATCGGGATTATAAATACTTGGCTGCCAATCAAGCGTACCTGCGACCGTTTGGAAAAACCAAAGACCAAGTGGTTGGCTTCCCGGTGAAATCCCTACTGGGCGATAAATTGCTCCACGAAAAAATAAAACCAAATTTTGAAAAGCTATTATCCGGTGACGAAGTTCACTACCAAGAATGGATCACCTTTCCTGGCGGCTGGCGTGCGCATTTGGATGTTAGCTACAGCCCCTATGTGGGAGCCAGCGGTGAAATTTTGGGGATGGTGATTATCGCCCGGGATATTTCGGAACATTTTGAAGTCGCAGGTAAACTCGACGCCGCCACCGGCCGATTGGCTTCCATCATCGGCCAAGCTGGTGAGGCCATTATCACGATTGACGAGCATCAGGACATCCAACTTTTCAACCAGGCGGCGGCTGAGCTTTTCGGATACACCAGTGATTCGGCGACCAAACTTAATTTGGATGACCTGATACCCGAATTGCACTGCGACGCTCACCGTAAACACGTCGCCAAATTCTTGGGGTCGACCGACAATCAGCGTTTGATGAATGTACCTGGGGAAATTTCTGGTCTGCGAAAAGATGGATCGAAATTTCCTGCCGAAGCAACGATTTCAAGCTTCGTTTCCAATGGTGAAAAGCTTGGCACTGTAATGATCCGCGATATCAGTGACCGCGTTCAGTGGGAAAATCGATTGCGGGATGCGTCCAACGAAGCTCAGCTGGCCAATCGCGCAAAAACTGAATTTCTGGCAAATACCAGCCACGAATTACGCACCCCCATGAATGCTATTATCGGATTCACAGAATTGCTAATGGCCGGGGTTCCAGGAGACCCGACGACGCGGCAGCTGGAATATTTCAAAGACATCCACGGATCCTCGCTACATCTTCTTGGGGTAATCAACGACATTCTGGATTTGTCCAAGATCGAGGCGGACGTGGTCAATCTGAAAGAGAGCGATATCGAGCTCCCTCAGGCCGTTGAATCAACCATCAGAATTTTGTCTGAGCGCGCGGATCGTGGGGGCCTGACTTTGCTTAATCAGGTTCCAGATGCCCTGCCCTGGCTGCGCGCCGACGCCCGGATCCTGAAACAAATTTTGATCAACCTTCTTTCAAACGCAGTGAAATTCACGGAACCCGGCGGAACAATAACTGTCGGAGCCCATGTAATTCACGATGGGTGCGTGGAAATTTGGGTTTCCGACACTGGCATTGGCATGGACAAAAATGACATTGCCAAAGCAATGACCGCGTTCGGCCAAGTGGACGGCGCTTTAAACCGCAGCTTTGAAGGCACAGGCCTGGGGCTGCCATTGGTGAAATCCCAATTGGAAGCCCACGGGGGAATGTTGATTGTCGCCAGCGCCCGGGGCACCGGAACAACCATGACAATTCGGTTCCCGGATTATCGCTCCATCGTCAGTCCCCACACGGCAGCCGCAAACGCATAATCGGGCGCGCTATTCTTTGCCTGCTCGCTGGGCATCGACCTAGGGCATTACCCCTGGCGCTTGCCATTGACCTTGTCGCGAACCATCTTTGAAAATGTACGCTCGCGGCTGCGCCGCTGGGCCAAACTTTCGCGGTTGCGGGATTCCTCCGCATGAAGCTTGCGAAAACTGTCCACCCGCCGCGCCGTCAAATCCCCGGAGGCAACAGCGGCGGCAACGGCGCATCCCGGCTCGTTCCCGTGACTGCAATTGCGAAATTTGCAGGCTTCGGCCAGGGCCTCCACATCGGCGAAGGCGGCAGAAATTCCGTCGGCAACATCAAGCAATTGGATTTCGCGCATGCCCGGCGTGTCGGCCAACCATCCGGCCCCGGCCAGCGGTAACAAAACCCGTTCAGAGGTGGTGTGGCGGCCCTTGGAATCATCATCACGGATCTCTGCGGTGCGCTGATAGTCGGTGCCCGCCAAGGTGTTCGCCAAGGTCGATTTCCCAGTACCCGACGATCCAAGCAACGCCACCGTTTGACCCGGCCCACACCACGGCATCAAAACATTTGCGCTGTTGGGATCACGGGCGTCGATGCATTCCACCATCAAGGCAGGGCCCAACGAAGCAGCCTCGGAGACATAAGGTGCTATGTCGTCACACAGATCGGCTTTGGTAAGCACCACCACCGGCATCGCCCCTGCCTCGGCCGCCAACACCAAATACCGCTCCAATCGCGCCAGATTGAAATCCTGATTGCAGGACGACACGATGAAAATCACATCAACATTCGACGCGATCAGCTGGACCCCGCGGGCCTTGCCCGGTGCTTTGCGCTTCAACAAACTTGATCGGTCCAAGCGCCGCACCGGTTGATGGGTTTGGCTATCCAATAGCACCCAGTCACCCAACGTGCTGCGGGCATCCTCGTCGTCGGACTCCATTGGAACGGATGACGAGGGGATCGATACTTCGATCTCTGCCCCTTGCAGGACAAGCTCGCCACGGCGCACCCGCATCACTCGGGCCGGGATTGTGGTGGACCATTCATCGTCGGCCACTTGGGCCCGAAAATGCGCCGACCAACCTAGTGTCTCTAATGACATCCGCCCATGGGGCAGTGGTCAGCCCGACCTGTCAACCGGTGGGCGGGCGCCCACGATCTAAGATTTCCTGATCGTCGCAGGTTCGAGTCCTGGCGAGCGCCGCGGGGCGTGCGTCTTAATGCCGCTATTGGTTCCATTGGCCGGGCCGAAATGCCCCCCATTGTTTGTTTCATGATCTTCGCTCTCTCAACCTCAGTATCGCGGCGGCCCGCAGGCGGTCGAAATGGTACAAACTTTTCACCCGGGAGGGACCAATGGCTGAAACAAGGCGTGACTTTTAGGGCTGCGTTTTGAGCGATCCCAGGAAACCCTTTGATCACACCTGCCGCGGCAACTACCGCGCCCGCGCCCACAGCCAGGGTCTCTGCGGTCCGCCGCACCCACGATTGCGCCTGCCGTGGCCAGGCAGGTCCGCGAAAAAATCGTCGGCTCTCCGTTACTTTGCTGTAATGGTGAAAATCAGGGTCTCTGTGTAAGTGCCCTCAGGCAACAAGAACACAACAGAATACGCCACGTTGGCGGATGCCGTTGTCCCGGGCAAATTTAAAACGGACAAATCGCTCCAGGTCGCTGAGCCGCCGGAAAAGGCCAGGCTAGCAGCACCGATCAGCAAATCGAATCCGAAATCTGTAGAAACAGCGGCGCTGTATAGGCAGGGGCCTGTGGTCACGGTGCACCGTCCGCCAGCAAGCAAGTTCGCCGATGCCACGGTAACGGTGGATCCCTCCCACACATTTGAACGCTGGAACACATCTGCGACCTTCAACGCGGTTTCCGTATGGCCCTCGGTCAAGATCAGATCGGTGGCGGCCGCCGTCGGCGTCACGATCACTTCGGAAAACGGGGCGACGGATCCATTGATGGAAAAATCGGTGACCAGGCTGGGGCGGGGCATAATCGTCAAAAACACCAGAGCCGCCACGGCGATCGTTGTCGCCACCGACGTGATCAAATGCCCAATATGAAATTTATGAACCACTGAATTAATGCTCTGAATCCTTGGAGCCGTATCTATATTACATGCGCACAGTGCGGCTAAATGGCAACACGTTTGATCGCCGATTGCGCCCTCAATGGCGACCCACTCTTACCCCCCCCCAGCGATTGGAATAACGTCCGTGCCGCCGTAAGCGCCAGCGCCGCTATTTTGCGGTGACGGTCAGGGTGATGTTGTCTTCATAATCCCCGGCCGCCGCTGACCAGAGGCCGCCCGCATGCGACCAGACCGGGGGCACTGGGTTCACTCCTGGAATGACGTCCCTAAGGAATACCAGGCCATCCCCCACCGACCAGTGGGACGTCCCGGCTCCTACTTGAACCTCATCGAATCCTGGCTTGCATAGGCCGCCACCGTTTTGTCTACCTGCACAGCGCTGGAAAGACGGGCAATCACCTCGGCCAAAATCGGCCCCGGTATCGCGCAAGTCATTTCGTTGTTGCTCATTCCTGTGCGCACCCGGCTCAACATGCAGCCGACACTAGCGACGACCTGATTTTGCTCCTTTGCAACGGCAATGATGTGGCATTGGGGCTTTCCCTCAATTCGCATTTCCGGGATGCCGTCGGACATCAACATGGTCTGTTTCGGATTCAGATGCAGTAACACGACGTCGGGCGCGGCGGTAGCCTCGGCCAGCGGTCCATAGGTTATGTAGGAGAATCGCTCCGAGACCTGAGGAATGCTGGGGACGGCGTCTGCCGTTACCCACCCTGAGTCCAGCAACATGGCAACATCCGAGCCTTGGGCCGCCTCTTCCAAGGTTTTCAAACCGTGGGTGTAGCTGCCCACATTACAGTTTGCATGATCAGCCGGTTGAGTGGTGAACGTCCCGCCATTGGCCTTTCCCCAAAACACACAGCCGGCAGGTACTTTGCCAGTTCGGCCTCCATCGACAGCCGCAGGCGCTGTCCCTGGAAAATCAGGCACCGTTTCAGGCCGACTTTGACTGAAGGTTATGGCGATAGCGGGCGCACTAAGCCCCAAAAGTTCTCGAAGAGTTTCAGATTGATTTGCAAACAGGCCCGCCATCATTCAGTTTCCCTATGTCGCCCACCCTGCGGGGCTAAGGCGTCTAGTCTGCAATATCTAGGGAAATTAGTCGTTTAAGAAATAAAGAGATTTTCCCATGGCACTGGCTTCACTAAATGGGCCGCCAACGCATTGGTGCACAACATGATCGTCAGGATGTGTCTTCTGATCGCTGTTGTATTCGCTTGGACACACCCGGCGTTCGGCCTCGACGAGGAGGAGCTCAGGACGTTACTGGAAAACGCCCGCGCGGAATTGAAGATGCCCGGACTGCGGGCTGCCGTCCGGCTAGCGGATGGCAGCATCGTCCGCGCCGCGGTAGGACTGGCCGACGTAGAAGCCAACATTCCGTTGAACGACACTATCGGCATGCCCGGCGGAAGCACGGGCAAGACCTTCGTTGCCGCACTCACCATGCTGCTTGTGGAAGATGGGACGCTGTCGCTCGATGACCCAGCTTCGTTCGCGCACGCAACCTAAAAAAGGACGGTCGGATGAAGTACGACCCGTCCTCCGAGTGGACGGGGGGTGGGCTCGTCACCAACCCGACGATGTTGGTTCAGTTCTTCGCAGCGCTCGCCGAGGGCCGCGTCATACAGTCCGAAAGCTTCGCCCAAATGTTGGCTGCCGGCTGGCGCGATCCGGAGGCACCCGGTCCCCACTATGGCTTTGGAATTTTCGTTGATGACACTGGCAACTCGTTCGGCCACGGTGGCCTATGGCCAGGCTACCGCACCCATGTCACTCACCTTGTGACGACAGGGACAACGACCAGCGTGCAGACTAACCGTGATGGCCGCATAGACATGGATTCGCTGGTGAACCGCATCGCAGGTTTGGTGCCATAAAATTGAAATTGGCGCGTTTCCGACGAATGGTCCTGCTCCCAGGGGGGAACCCAAATGCAACGATTTGTTTCCACACCCGCCGCGTACCTGGCAGAAGTGCCAACCAAACAGCGCGGGCTGCTCGAAGCGATCCGATCTCTAATTCTGGAGGCAGGGGGCGGCGTAACCGAAAACATCGAATACGGCATGCTCAGCTACCCGGGAATTGCGTCGCTGGCCGCTCAAAAGCACTACGTGAGCTTGTACGTCAGCCCAGCGGTATTGGCCGAGCACAAGGGCTCCTTTCCGGGGATTGACATGGGTAAGAGTTGCCTTCGGTTTCGCCGGATCGATCAAGTAGATCAAGCGGCACTACGCAGCCTCTTGCAGGCGGTCGCGATCCCAGGACTCCACTCCCCAGAGGGGTTCGATTGGCACAGCGACACCATCACGCGTTCCACATCAGTGAACCGGAATTACCGGAATACTCAAAATGTCCGCCGATTTCTGAAGGCTCAGTGCGGCGAGCAGTTTGTGTTTGATCGACCTTTTATGCGGTGGATCAAAGACGGAACTGAAAAGACCATGGGTGACGTCGCCGATGAGTGGCTTAACCGTCAAACACACAAATAATCCGTGAGGCACGGTCCCGCCTAGCCTAAATACTGCCGCCATCGGCTCGCGGATGGCTAAACCACATAGTGTGCGAATTGCGGTCGGCGGATTGCGAACGAATTGACCGAGGTCGGCAGGAGATGAAAGCGACGAATTGATGGCGCTCAGACAAAAAGTGTTGCCTCGCATGGAGCGCCTGATGAATCCCATGAGGAGACGCCAGCACCAGATGCCGAGCGTCGCCGCCGGATGGCGGTGACGTTTTGTGGACTGGAGGGGCCCCCGCCGGCGCTGTCAGAAAAGCTGGACCCGGAAGACCTGCAGAAACTGAATCGGTCGAACCAGGAATTCCAACCTCGCGGCACGACTGGAGGGCCCCGGATTGTACGCATCCTAGGCCATTTTATCGCAAATCTTTACGACGCTTGGCTCAGTGCCGGTATGGGTACTTTCCGAACCCAGCGTAACAGAGGATATTCGGCAGATGGGAGCAGTGCTCAGCGTCCGCAATATGACCGGCTTGGAAACCCCGCTGGGCCCGATTTCGTTCGAAATTGCCGACGGCGAGTGCCTAGCCGTGACCGGACCCTCGGGCGGTGGCAAATCGTTACTATTGCGGGCCCTCGCCGATTTGGACCCAAATACCGGCCAAGTGGCGCTGGATGGCCAGCCCCGAGAAGCCATTCCCGCCCCGGAATGGCGCAAGCGTGTGACCTATGTTGCCACCGAACCCGGCTGGTGGGCGAACCAGGTTTGGCAGCATTTCGCCGATTGGGGCACCGCCATACCACTTGTTCAGCGCCTGGGGCTGGTGGCCGAGTGCGCAGATTGGCCGATTTCCCGTCTGTCCACCGGCGAGCGCCAGCGATTGGGCCTGGCTCGGGCGCTGGTGCTCAAGCCCCGGGTTTTGCTGCTGGACGAGGTCACCTCGGGCCTTGATGGCGACCCAGCGAAATCCGCAAACATGTTTAGGCCGCGCCGATATTCCTTTGCGGTCCGCTCAGCCCAATCCGCGCCGATTTTGAAGTCGCAGTAATCGGCAACCATACCGGCCAATGTTCGATCCACTGAACCTTCGTCGTCCGGGAGCGCCGGCATTCCAGTCACCACAATGCCATCAAACAGAGGGTCCTTCGGTGCCAATTCGTTGGTCTTGCCTTGAAGGTTGGCTGTAAATATTCGGAGGGCTTCGATCCTTGCCCTCAATACCCCAAGCGCCACCTCCTCAAACCCCTCTGAGGCGGGCGCAACTTTCCCGAAGCCACTCTCTTGGAGCAGCTGGGAGGCATCAATGCGGGTCGAATTGTCGATGGAATGGGACCCGAAATTGCCCTGGAGCTCTTTGATAAAATCCTCCGCACCTTTCAGCTCGTCAGCAGGGTCCGCGACGGGATCGTCGGAGATCATCCAGACGCGCTCATTCATTCGTTCCCACTCTCGCTGGAAGTAGGTCCGAACCAAGCCGTGAATTGTGTCGCGTGTAAGTTCCGGCATTCGTTCCGCCTGTTTCACGGCGGACTCAAACACGTTGGCCACAACTCGGCAACGTTTACGCGCAGTGGCCAGGCTGGCTGTTCGCAGGGAGAGGTTTAGCTCCTTGCGAGTCACCCGACCAACGACGGCCGCGGGAAACGCCCGACGAAAATAGAATGTGTTCCCTCGACGGGTAAGATAGGGGTCTCGTGGTGCCATTTTCCGCTCCGCTGTAGCAGTTTTGTGTAGCAGTCCGGCGGAGGGACATACGTCGCGCAGCTAAGTCGCTGTTATTGCATCAAATGTCTTGGAAATTGGCGTCCCCTAGGGGAGTCGAACCCCTGTTTTCGGCGTGAGAGGCCGATGTCCTGGACCGCTAGACGAAGGGGACCCAGGCACAAGGGATAACGCCAGCAAGCGCTTCGATCAACCCCGGTTGGTTAAGGGTTCGCCCTATAACGGGCTTGGAAATCCGCCGCCAATTTGCGGGCCCGGGCCAAATCATCTGAAGACAATTGTTGGGCCAATGCATCCCTTGATGCGGCAGCGGCCTGGTCCCCTTGGGATGCCGCGGCGGCGTACCAAGCGAACGCCGTGACCGGATCGGCGTCGACCCCTTGGCCGGCGGCGTACAGCGCCGCCAATCGGGCCTGGGCCACTACATCGCCGGATTTTGCCGACAGGCCATAAAGCCACACCGCCTCGGAAAAATTTTGGGGTAACCCCCGGCCTTGTTCAAACAGTGCGCCCAGCAAAGTTTGCCCCGATGTATCCCGCTGCTCCGACGCCAAGCGGAAATAGGTTTCGGCGCGCAAATAATCGTGGGGCACGCCGCGACCGGTCAGATGCATGTACGCCAACAAATATTGCGCGGTGCCATTTCCGCCATTGGCCAGCGGCGTCCACAAGGCAACGGCGGCTTCGAAATCCTGAGCTTCGAACGCCGCCAAGGCATCGTCCATAGGTCCGGCGTGAGCCGGCCCGGCCCAAAGAACCAGGGCAAAGAACATCGCCCCGGTGGCTCTGAAAACCACGACCTAAACTGCCAATTTTTGGGCGGCGGATACCAAGGCAACCACTTGATCGGATGTGGTTTCAAACGATGCCACCAAACGCAAACCGACCGCGTTGTTTTTGCCCAATGACCATCTGTGAAATTGAAACCCTTGGGAGTCCAATCCGTCGGCCATGGGGGCGGGCACTGCCACGAAAACCTCGTTCGCCTGGGTCGGGTGCATCAGGTCGATGCCGTTAATGGCAACCAAGGCATCCGACATGTGGGTTGCTTGGTCATTGGCATGGGTGGCATTTGCCAGCCACAAATCGTCGGTCAGGTACGCTGCCAATTGGGCGGAGATAAACCGCATTTTTGAAAACAGTTGACCGCCGCGCTTGCGGCGACGGGCGAAATCTGCGGCCCGGCGAACATCAAAAAACACCACGGCCTCGGCCCCCATGGCACCGTTTTTGGTGGCGCCAAATGACAGCACGTCAACGCCTGCCCGCCACGTTAGGTCTGCGGGGGACGCGCCCGACCCCACCACCGCGTTGGCGAACCGTGCGCCATCCATGTGGACGCCGATGCCTGCGGCCTTTGCCACACCGGCCAGCCCCATAATATCTTCGACCGAATACAGAGTTCCGGCTTCGGTTGCTTGAGACAACGACACCGCTGCGGGCTGCATATTGTGGGGGCCGTGGGGCGTGGCGTCTTCAATGGTCGCCGCCAAATCGATTGGCGAGATTTTTCCGTGGTCGCCATCCAGCCCAACCAAGCGCGCACCCCCGGTGAACAATTCCGGCGCACCGCATTCGTCGTCAACGATATGGGCGTGGGCATGGCAATACACCGCCCCATAGGGTGGCGCGATTGCCGACAGAGCCAAGGCGTTGGCCGCCGTTCCGGTACCCAGGGGGAAAATCGCCACATCGTGTTCGAATACCTCGGCGAACAGCGCGGTCAGACCATCCGTGGCATCATCGTCGCCATAGGGTGTCGCCGATCCCGAATTGGCGTCGGCAATCGCCGCCATGATTTGCGGCGCCACACCCGAGGTATTGTCGCTGCGGAAATCCACTTACACCGGCACCGAGTCTGACAATTCGATTTTCTCGAACGCGCCGCCCACCAAAACAAAAGCTGCCGATTCGGGCTGGGGCTCCAGTGCCGTAATCACCCACACCAATTCCGGTTGCCATGCCATGGCCAGATCGCTGTCCGAGGGTTCGGGCCGTCCTCGGGGGTGGGAATGATAAATGCCGATCACCCCCGTCGGCCCGTCGCGCAATTCCTTTTGCAGCCGCAACAGCAGCCGCGGATCCACTTCGAAACGATCCGCCTTGTCGCTGGCGACGTTTTCGCTGGGGTGGACCGCGGTCACAGCAAACATTCCCCGACCCGAGATACCTTCCAGCAACCCGCACGCCTCGTTAGGAGCGGCCGCCTGGGCTTGGCTCTCGATGGCCGCCAAATCGGCGGGTTTGAAAACAATCACGGGGCCGCGCCAATTTCGGGACCAATGACGGTGCCAATCAATTCCCCGGTACGCACATCGTAGATTTCGATCCGTCGGCTGCCATCGGATTGTTTGACAGTGACAACAGCGCGGTTGCCATCCAGGGCCACATCCAACACGGCTTCGCCGCTGATCTGAACCTGCCAGGGGGCGTCTTCGGCGGGCCCGGAGGCGGCACGAATGCGCTGGGCCATCACCGTGATAATGACCCCCATCATGATCAAAATGACCACCCCAAGAAAAATCACCAGGACTTGCATGGCGCGGATAGTCTTAGTGGTCATGGAAACCCAAGTTGCAATGAATGAAAGCCCCAACCCGCCCCGAACCGTCGGCCCCGTCGCCGGCGATCAGGCAGGAACGCGTTTGGACAAATGGCTAGCCGGTGCGGTTGCGGACCTGTCCCGAGAACGGCTGAAAACGCTGATCAGAGACGGCCGCGTTCGCGCGGACGGCGAAACGATAACGGACCCATCATACAGGGTCAAACCGGGGCAGACCTTCGTTGTGGACATACCGGAGCCGATCTCGGCCGTCCCGGTGGGCCAAGACATCCCCCTGGTGATTGCCTTTGAAGACGACGCCGTGATCGTGGTGAACAAGCCCGCAGGCTTGGTGGTGCATCCCGCCCCCGGCAATCCCGACAACACCTTGGTCAATGCCCTGATCCACCATTGCGGTGACAGCCTGTCGGGGATCGGCGGGGTGCGACGGCCGGGCATTGTTCACCGTCTGGACAAAGACACATCCGGGCTGATGATCGCCGCCAAAACCGATGCCGCCCACCAGGCGTTAGCCGCTGATTTCGCCGCCCGGCGCATCAATCGGACGTATTTGGCCATGGTTTGGGGGGTCCCAGCCCCAATGGCCGGCAAAATCGAAGGCAATATCGGCCGATCACCGAAAAATCGGCGAAAAATGGCCATTGTTGACCGTGGTGGCCGGGAAGCCCTGACCCGTTACAAAGTCATCGAACAGTTCGGCGATGCCGTTTCGTTGGTCCAATGCAAGTTGGCAACCGGGCGCACCCACCAAATCAGGGTGCATATGACCCACATCGGTCATTCTATTGTGGGGGATGCCACGTATGGCCGGGCTCCGGCGCGAAAGCTACGATCGTTACCCATGGAAACGGCTCAGGCGATTTCGGACGCCAATCGCCAACTGTTACACGCGGCGACCCTGGGGTTTCGCCACCCCAGTACCAAAGCTGTGATGTCGTTTGATAGCGATTTGCCTGTTGAATTTGAAAAAGTAATCACCACGTTAAGATCAACGCGGCACAATACGACCGCTTCTTAAGCTGGGGAGCGCCCTTACGGGCGAATTTTTTATGGCAAATTCCACTGCGCTAGTTCCCAATCTTTCGCCGGAGCACAATCTTTCCCGGTATCTGCGGGATATCCGCAAGTTCCCCATGCTGGAGCGCGAACAAGAATTCATGCTGGCGACTCGCTGGCAAGACAAGGAAGACGTGGATGCTGCCCAGCAAATGGTCACCAGCCATCTGCGCCTTGTGGCCAAGATCGCCATGGGCTATCGCGGCTATGGGTTGCCCCTGGCCGACCTGATCGCCGAAGGCAATGTCGGCATGATGCAGGCCGTTAAGCGGTTCGATCCAGGCCGGGGTTTCCGGTTGTCCACCTACGCCATGTGGTGGATTCGCGCGGCAATCCAGGAATACATCCTGCATTCGTGGTCTCTGGTAAAAATCGGCACCACGGCGGCCCAAAAGAAGCTGTTTTTCAATCTTCGCAAGATCAAATCCCAGCTGAAAGCCATTGATGACGGGGATCTTCGGGACACCACCGTCAAAACAATTGCCGGGAAACTGAACGTTTCCGAGACCGAAGTCGTCAACATGAACCGCCGCATGGCTGGCCCGGACCATTCGTTGAATGCGCCGGTGCGCGACGATTCCGAAGGCGAATGGCAGGATTGGTTAGTGGACGAACATCCCGACCAGGAAACGGTCGTCGGTGATGCCGAGGAACTTTCCATGCGCCGCGGCATGTTGGAAGACGCCATGAGCGGCCTAAACGAGCGCGAACAGCACATTTTGCGGGAACGCCGACTGCAGGATCAACCAACCACGTTGGAGGATTTGTCGAAAGTGTATGGAATCAGCCGCGAACGGGTGCGTCAGATCGAAGTGCGGGCCTTTGAAAAGCTTCAGGTTTCCATGAAAACTGCGGCTGTTGAGCAGCATTTAGACGCCTAACATATCCCCAAATTTTGTTAACGATGGCCCGGCTATGATGCCGGGCCATTTCGTTTGGGGGCCCTTGTAGACCGTTCGTGGGATGGCGATTGCCCCGTTATTCATGGCTGCGTAAACTTAGCTGGCCGTGTAGTCTCCGTGGCCAGTCGTCAACAAGGATCATCCGCGTGAAAGAAATCGTCTATACCGTTTACACCTGCTCCGGTGGGCGCTGGGTCCGTGGCAGCATTTTTACCGCGGATCAAAAAGCCGAGGCGGTTGAAACCGCTAAAGGGCAGTTCGGCGGTGGCAAGCTGGACGGGATTTCCGTTGTCAAAGAGACCTTCAACCCTGACGACGGCAGCACCGACGAACTGGCGATCTTTTCTGACAAAAAGAACGATTCGGTCGCGGGATTGGGCGTTCCAGAGCTTCAAAAAATTGAAGTGCCCAAGGAAAAAGAAAAGCCCAAAGAAAAACCTCCGTCGTCAGGATCTGATGATGGACCAAAAAGCGCGCCCGGAAAAAAGGGCAAAGCCGCCCCAAAAAATGACATTCCTGACATTCCAGAAGCACCGTCGTCGGCGGCTGCCACGTTTGTGGTGTTCAAAATCATCGGTGCCTTAATTATCGCCGGTGGCGTGGCGGGCGGCATTTCGTTTGTCATGGGGCAATTCGGTGGGTACGGCATTTTTGGCAGTGTCCTGGGAAATCAAGGCCTGCCATTGAAGGTTTTTGCGATCATTTTCTTGGTGGTGTTAATGATCGCCCTTCCCAACATGGTTGGTTGGGGCGAGATGATGAAGGCGTTTTCGACCGCGCCGCCGAAATCCGCACCACGCCGGCCGCAACCACAGCGTCGCCGCCCGCCGACACAAGACAAGCCAGAGACCTATTCAAAGCCCAAGCCAACTGCCAAATCTGGGGGCAACGATGAAGCGGCAACGGACCAGCCCGGGCAAAGCGTTGGTCAGGCAGGTCCCGAGGCAGACCACGAGCCAGAACCCCAGCCCGAGCCCGAACCCGAGCCCGAGCCCGAGGAACCACTGAGCGAAGAAGTGGTGGAGGCGCAGAAATCAGTGATGTCGTTCATGGGTCTGTCCATGGAATTCATCACCGACAACAATGCAGAACTGGTCAAGGGCGGCAAGCTCAGTGCTTTCAATCAATTTGGTACTGATCTGTTCCTTGCCGGGGCGGCGGAAGCCTATTCTGAAACCCACGGCATCAAAGACGACATGCCGAAGGTCATAAAAACATGCGTCGAAGGCATGGGTCGAACAGCGGATCGCGCCGGGCAATTTTCCGACAAATATGACAGCTATTTGTTAGAGCCCAGATATTTGGACATGTTCCGATCCGGGCGCGAGGCCATGGCCTCATCCATGCGCGATGAAGTGATGCGGGCCAAAGCCGCCGCCGGTGAACTGGAACCAGAGGACGAAAAATTCTGGGAAGATGATGTTGAAACCGACATCGGAATCTTCCTGGTCAACGCCCTGGATGATTGGAACGTCAAAGAAACCAGCACCAACTCTGGCACCGTGACCGTGTTGTTTACCGACATTGTGGCTTCCACAGCGTTCACCCAGGAACACGGGGACGCGGTCAGCCAAAAGTTGGTGAACGCCCATAACCGGGTGGTGCGCGAAGCCTTGCGCAAGTTCGATGGGCGCGAAATCAAGCACACCGGCGACGGCATCATGGCGGCGTTCGGCCAGGCGACCCAGGGCGTTGAGGCAGCCACGGACATGATGCGCGGATTAACAAAACACAATGCCGCCAACCCGGAATTGCCCCTGCATTTGAACATCGGCATTAACGCCGGAGAACCGATCCAAGAGGACGATGATTTGTTCGGCACGCCTGTGCAATTGGCGGCCCGAGTGTGCGGCTTTGCAGGAACCGATCAGATTGCCGTTTCGAAATTGGTCAAGGATTTGTGCGCCGGCAAAGGTCTGAAATTTAACGACCTGGGCGAAATTGAATTCAAAGGGTTCGCGGAAAAAATTCCGGTTTCCGAAGTCCTGTGGCGCGAAGCCACGGAAGAAAAGAAATAGCCCGCCGAGCTTAGGGTTTGGAGTTGGGGTCTTGGGCCTGGGCCACTCGCAAAACATTCGTGGCCCCCGGCGTGCCAAACGGGATCCCGGCAACAATCACCAACCGATCATCGATTTTGGCAAAGCCATCGCGCAATGCAATCTCGACCGCCATATCCACCATGACAGCAAAGCGGTCAGCCTCGTCGGTCAGCACATTGTGAACCCCCCAAGCCAAGGCCAAACGCCGGGCCGTTTCCAAGCGCGGTGTTAGGCCCAGGATCGGCACCGTTGGCCGTTCCCGGGACGCCCGCAGGGACGTGGACCCGGTGGCCGAAAAACTAGCAATCACCGAAGCGCCCAGGGTATGCGCGGT
>JABHVE010000150.1 GCA_018658465.1 Alphaproteobacteria bacterium | reverse complement strand
CCAATTGTCGCCACCCATTGATGCGGGTCTACGCATCAGGTCGCAGTCTTCTAATCCGCAGGTCGGAGGTTCGAATCCTCCCGGGCGCGCCAATGATTTCAATAAGTTAGCGGAATTTTGAAACTGGATTTGTAGGCTCTTGCCAAACCTAATCCGATGTTTTGCCAAGATTGTTCGCTAGTCGGTCTGTTTTTCCACTGCGGCGATTGTATTGGGCACCCCTCGGCGCTGGTCTGCGTCCCGATTTTAGGCCCGAACCATGGACGGGGATCGAGGCCTCGATGGAAGTCCTAATAGCACTTTGGGGGAGGCCATCTTACTCGGTGCCGCGCCTTCGCATTCGACGAACAACAACAAAAAATAGTGCGCCAACCACCAGCGTCGCGGTCACTGTGTAAGCAAATTTGAACATCGTTAGTTTAGTTCTTTCCCCCTCGTAATCCTTAGCCACCATGTCGAGCATGTTATCCAAATCAACTCGATCAAAGTATCTGCCTTGTGCCATGACTCCGGCGATCTCTCGTGTCCTTGTGATGTCCTCCAAAGGATTGTTTTCTAACAACACCAAGTCCGCTCGCTTGCCTACCGAAACGGTGCCGAATTCTTCCACTTGATCCAGATATAGGGCAGCGTTGTAGGTGCTGGTTCTCAGGACATCGAACGGGGACATCCCGATGTCCACCATGGTTTCCAGTTCGTCATGCAGCGAAAATCCCGGCACCAGGATCGCCAGGGGTGCATCCGTTCCAGAAATTATCAGCGCTCCGACTTCGCTCAGCGCGAGCAGCATATCTTCTTGAGACTTCGAATAACCGGGATACCAAGGCTGAGCGCCAAGTCCAACATAGTAATTGCTGCCAGGCCCCCAACCCATGCTGTCGAACACGGCGGGATGCACATAGCGAAGCTCGCTCATGGCCGCGAGCGTGCCTTCAAGATCGGCGCTTTGCTCAACAATTGATCGGAACAAATGAATCGTCGTCGATACCCAAAGCCCGTCATCAGCAACATCTTGGGCCATATGTCGGATGCTGTCGGGGGATGCTTCGCGCGTTTCCGGATCCAACAACTCGACCATTTTTATGAGTTCCTCGACATGGGCGATCGCGCCAGCATTCATGGCCCTGTAATCGTTCCAAGCTGCCGTTGGATTTTCGTACGCACATGTATCTCTGATTTGGCAGAAGATGTGGTCATCGGGTGCATGGCCATCAAAGGTCAGCCCGTGTTTTTTGGCGGATTCCAAAAGAGCCACAAAGACTTCGGTCGGTTGACCGTGTGACTTGATCCCATCAGCGCCGGCCTTTTTCGCTTCGACCACCAACTGCTCCGCTTCCTCTGGGGTGCGGGCCCATCGCCTCCCACCACGGGTGGCACGTTCCGCCCCCCACACGAACTCCTGCAAGGTCGCCTCCGTCATCGGCCACATGACCGAGATATTGGGGCCGACCCTGAGTCCGGCAGCAATTTCATCCCGCCATTGGAAAATCGCCGGAGGGTCCAGGCCCATGATTCTGATCGTCGTCACACCGTTAGCCAAGTAAACGAGCAGGTCGTTTTCCACGCCATTCGTATGAGTCATCATGTCGCTGAGGCCGGGCATTAAGAATTTGCCCGTTCCATCCACAGTGAAAGCGTTGGTCGGGACTGCCCCGGCCTCGCTGGGGCCGATTCGCGTGATTCGTCGATTTTCGACGGTGACAGTTTGGTTACTTAATACGCCCGCGTCACCCATGGTGATGACGGACACATTTTGAAATGCGATGGGCGTAGAAACACCTGGCGGGATTTTGTCTGCGTCAATTCCTGGTTTGACCCAAGAAAGGCTGGAGCCAGGACTAGGTCGTAGATGCGGGAAATCAGCCCAAGGTGTTGTTCGGTGATTGCTGGCGCCACCGTTGATCTCCCGATTTTTCCCAAACCAAATCTGTCGCTTGCAGCATCGTACCAACAGCGCAGGCAGGCAGCCACCTGTTCCTAGTCAGCGTTGACAGGAATGTGTACCTTTGGGGTCAGGCTGGGCAACCAAATGGATATCTTCAAGGAGTACGAAAGTTGAGTGATGTGGTTCGGAAATTGGCGCTAATTGCTGCGGGAATTGTGGTTGTATTTGGTGTGGGGAGTGTGACGTCGGCTTCCTTGGCCCAGGAAATCACGACAGCCCAAGGGGCGTATACCGAAGCTCAGGCATTACGCGGATTGGAATTATTCAACTACAATTGCGTCCATTGTCATGGGCCGGAAATGGACGGGGACGGGTTCTTTATCCCGGCGATTGGCGGCCTTGATTTCAGAAACTATTGGAAAGGTCGGACCGCCCAGGACATTTTCCAATTCGTCGACGAATTTATGCCCTTTGACCAGCCGGGAGAGCTTGATGCGCAAACCTATGTGGATGTGATTGCCTACATCATGCAATTTTCCGGGTACCCCGCTGGTGAAATCGAGCTTCCCCTTGATCGTGAAGGACTGGCCCGAGTCAAAGTTGTCGGCCTGCCCTAGAATTTGTGCCGGGCTTTCATCGTTGGTGTAGGATCAACCACCAGGGGCAAGGATCATGAGCCAAATCAGCGCGGCGGCGGCCAGTCCATTTGGCATTGCGGCCTTTATATTTCTGGCCTTAGGAATCGCTGGCCTGTTTGGGCTAGTGGGGAAGGGCGCCCGGGTGTCGCTTTCGGTGGCCGGAATTGGCAGCTTTGCCATCCTGTTTGTCGTGGCGATTCTTTTCCCGTTGCCGGTTCCGGCGCCAGTTCCGGTGCCAGAGACCGGCGGCGAGGCTCCGACAGTCGAGGGCCAACCCGCTCCGGGTAATCCGCAGGTCCAAGTTCAAGTCGAAGTCCAGGTTCCAGACCAAGAACGGGCGCCCCGGGATGTGCGCCGCGCGTTGGAATTGTTGGCGGAGGCCCAAGAACACAACAACCTTGGCCGCACCGATGAAGCCCGCGAGGCATTTGCCGAAGCCGAGGAACGCTTCCGCGATGCAGAATCCCCCGATGGGGTCGGCGCGGTGGCATTGGGGCTGGGAAATCTAGAAGCCTCCCTGGGGCAATCCGACAAAGCCCGAGAAGCCTATGGCCAAGCAAGGGATCTTTTCCGCCAAGCCGGCAACGAGGAATCCGAGGCCTTGGTCCTGGCGGCCCTGGGTGATTTGGAAAAAACCACCCTGCAATTTGAAGCGGCACGTGCGGCCTATTCCGAAGCCCGCGCGGTGTTCGCCGATGCGCGCGGTGCCAACGGCGATGGGCATTTGTTGCTGGACCTGGAGGCTGTGGCAAACTTTGGGGATGGGGAAGACGCTGCGCGGCGGCAATTGGCCGAAGCCCATTTGCTGTATCAGCAGATCGAAGACCCCAACGGATTGGCGTGGGTTGAGACCATCACCGCCAATTTGGAACGCAATCTTGGAAATTTTGACCAGGCTTATATTCGGTATCGCGACGCGCTTGTCCTGATGACCGACGGAGAAGATCGCGGCCAATTGGCGAATACTTGGTATCAAATGGGGGCAATGGAATTGGATTTGGGATTCCACAACACGGCCGCCGAAGGGTTGGGCCAAGCCCTGGCATTGTACCAATCCATGGGAGAATATGACGCGATTGCAAAGGCCCAAATGGCGCTGGGGCTGCTGAATCGGATTTTGGGCGATTACGAGCAATCCCACCTTAGATACACAGCGGCATTGGAAGCCTTTGGTGGCGTGGGGGACACCGATGGCCAAGGAGATGCGCTGTTTGGTATGGCCGAATCCGGCCGGCTAGTGGGCCGCTGGATGCAGGCCCAAGATCGCTATGGTCAAGCAGTTAGAATTTTTGATCAGCGCGGTAAAATTGGTGCCGCCGCTCTGGTTTGGATGAGCCGGTCTAAAGTCGAGATTGGCGTACGCATCGCGCCGCCCCTTGAACAAGCGGCGCTGTTGGCACGGGATGCCTCAGATGACCGCGCCAGCGGATTGGTTTTTCTCGCCTGGGGATCTTACCAATCGTCCCGCGACCCAGCCTTGGCCCGGGAATTCCTTGACCTAGCGGCTCAATCTTTCCAACGGGCAGGATTACCTCTTGGGTCCGCAACAGCCTTGGCGGAACTGGCAGCATTGGACCGGGGCCTTGGCAACACCGCCGAGGCGGATGCCGCGTTGGCCGAAGCTCAGGCGTTGGTGGCGGGTCTGGACGATCCGCTGATGGCTGCCAACCAAATTTTGGCCCTTGGGAATTTTGGCCAGTTGCGGGTTCATTTGGCGGATCAGGGCGAGGATGTTGAGTACGATCAGGATGACGAAGGAGCCCGGGATGAAGCCCAGCGCGCGGCCGCCGCGGCCGCCGCCGCCGGGGATGGCCCGCCACCAGAGCCAGAAGTTGATCCCCACATCGAGGCCCTGATCCCGTACCCCAATGCCAACGCCGAAGCCTTGGCATTCTTGGCCAATGTAACGGAACTTTTGGCGGCACCGTGATCGGCAATATCCTTGGTGCAGGTGCCCGGTGGCTTCTCGCCGCTGTCATTCTTGGCGCAACATTTTCCGTCTCAACTGCCCAGGATATGTCCCAAGGTTTGGTGGATGGCGGAACCATGCGCCTTGGCACCAAAATCACCCTAGCGGTCAACGCACCAGGACGGGATTACCGGTTTGTCGGCGCGGTGATCGGCCGCGAAGGCGGCGTGACCTATGAATGGTTCACAACGTTCCCGGCAACCGCCGTGGGCCATCGCTTGTTGGGCGATGAACTCCTCGCTACCTCCAGGGCCTTTTGCGCCTGTCACCGGCGGTGGGAGTTCGGTGCGGTCACCGATGCCACCTCCCTGTGGATGAGCCGCGCCGTTTTCGAGGATGTGGTGGAAAACGGCGAAGCTGAATTCCGGTTTAATCCGGAAACGATCGAATTGGAGGATGCCCACCTAACGTTTGTCGGATACGAGACGATGGAGGTTCTGGTCAACGGCGTTGAACAAGCGTTACCGGCCATGGTCGCGATCACCGATGAAGGTGCGACCTTTTGGGTCCACGATGACCCCGACGATCCGCTGATTTTACGGGTCCAAGGGCCATGGTCGTCACGGGTGACATCGATCCTTCAGCGCCCCGACAACCGGATCGGCACTGTCCGTCGCATTAACAATTATGGTCTTCATGCCATTGATCACGGGGAAGGGGATCCGATTTTTGTTTTGCACGGTGGCCCGGGAATGGAGGCGGATTATTTCTTGCCGTATTTGGATGAATTGGAATCCCATGCGCGGCTGATTTACATCGATCAACCTGGCCATGGATTGTCGGAACGCACACCGTTCAATCTGAAATACACCATGCAAGGTGCGGTCAACGCGATCGAGGGCCTGCGCGAGGCCATGGGCCTGGAAACAATCACCTTGCTTGGCCATTCCTATGGCGGATTTATTTCGCAACTGTATGCCGACCAATTTCCCGATCGGGTGGCGCGCCTAATTTTGGTGGATACCGCACCAAGCTGGGACTGGACCTTTGAAGCCGCCGCCAACATCGCCAGATACGGGACCGCAGATCAGCGCATCTTGCCCCGGGGTCTGTCGGAAGACGAGCGCCTGCGGATCATGTTCCCGCTGTATTTCTCCCCCCAGGACCAGGCCATGGCGGATGCCTTTCTGGACCGGGTAATTTTGTCGCCGCGCCCGTGGATCGATTT
>JABHVE010000028.1 GCA_018658465.1 Alphaproteobacteria bacterium | reverse complement strand
TTTGCAGTGGCGGGTTTCGCTTTTGCCTTCTTAGCCGCGGGCTTTGTGTCGGCCTTCGCTTCAGCCTTCGCAGCGGGCTCTTTTTTGTCGGCCGCTTTCGCTTCAGCCTTTGGCTTGTCGGCCGCCTTCGCGTCAGCTTTCGGCTTCGCGGCGGCCTTTGCGGGCTTCGCGGCGGCCTCTGTTTTGGCGGCCACTTTCGTGGCCTTTGCAGCCTTCATGCCCGGGGCAGAAATTTCCGAAATGCGCAGCACAGTGGTCAGCTGGCGATGGCCAGCCGTGCGCCGGTACCCTTTGCGCCGCTTGCGCTTGAAAACCTTGATCTTATCGCCACGGGATTGCTCGACCACCGTGGCCATGACCTTGGCCCCGTCCACAGTGGGTGTGCCAACGCTGGTTTTGGTGCCGTCGCCGACGATCAGAACATCGCCTAAATCGACAGAAGATCCTGATTCTCCAGCCATGCGCTCAACCACAATGACTTCGTTTTGGGCGACCTTGTATTGCTTGCCGCCAGAGCGGATGACCGCGAACATAGAATTTCCAATGTGTATTTGGGCGCCGAATTCGGCCGCGCCTGTGACCGGGCGCGAGAATACCCGCAAAGCCTTAGTTGTCAACGTATTTCGCGGTTATTTTTGGCCAAAAATGTCGTGGTCGGGTCCGATGTTTGGTTCCTACAGGTTGATTTTGAGTCAATCGGACCTCAGTATCAGTCAGACCAATTGAATTATTGGGCAACTTATTGGGAGGGAAAAAAATGAAATTCGCCAAAATTACAACCGCGCTGGCCTTTGCTGGCATGTCCGTCATGGGCGCCGCCTCGGTGGGCCAAGCTGCCACCCTGGCAGACGTCCAGGCCGCTGGTGTCCTGAAATGCGGCATTAACACGGGGCTACCGGGGTTCGCATACACCAATGACGCGGGCGACTGGATCGGCTTTGATGCCGGATATTGCAAGGCTTTGGCCGCCGCAGTGTTGGGCGATGGCGATGCCGTCGACTACCATAATCTGACCGGTGCGAACCGGTTCCCGGCTCTGGCGTCAGGTGAAATTGACGCCCTAGCCCGGAACACCACGTGGACGTTCTCCCGTGATGTGGACTTGGGCTTCACCTTCATCGGCGTGTCCTATTATGACGGCCAAGGGTTTATTGGCCGCCGGTCCCTGGGGATCACCAGCGCCACAGAATTGGACGGCGCTTCGGTGTGCATCCAGACCGGTACGACAACCGAACTGAACTTGGCTGACTTCTTCCGGGTCAACGGCATTAGCTATGAACCTGTGCCGATCGAGACCAACGAAGAAGCCCGCGTGGCATATTTGGCCGAACGTTGTGACGTGTACACGACTGACGCGTCGGGCCTTGCGGCGACCATGACCACGTTTGAGAATCCTAGCGATCACATGGTCTTCCCGGAAATCGTGTCCAAAGAACCCCTTGGGCCTTTGGTCCGTCAGGGCGATGACGAGTGGGCCGATATTGCACGCTGGACCCTGAACGTCCTGATCAACGCCGAAGAGCTTGGCGTCACCCAGGCCAATGTTCGGTCGATGGCTGCGGGCTCCGATAATCCGGAAATTAACCGGATGCTGGGTTCCGAAGGTTCCCTTGGCGCAATGCTGGGGCTGCGGGCTGATTGGGCAGTGGACGTGATTGCTGCCGTCGGCAACTACAGTGAACTGTTCGAACGCTATCTTGGGACAAACACAGCACTTGGTCTCGCACGTGGCCAGAACGCTTTGTATAAGGACGGCGGTATCCTTTACGCACCGCCGATGCGCTAAACAAATCTAGCTGCGGGCCTCTCTCTGATCCCAGGGAGAGGCCCAAAGTTTGATCATGACTGATACTCCAAAACCAGGGTCTAGCTCGGGGAGCATCTGGACCAACGAACGGGCCCGGGGAATCGTTTCCCAGGTGCTGTTGGTGGGCGGCATCATCGCCGTCGTTTGGTTTCTTGTTTCCAACACCAATACAAACCTGGAGCAAGCGGGCCTGGAGCTCGGGTTCGGGTTCCTTGCCGACCAAGCCTTTTTCGAGATCAATCAAAATCTGATCGAATATTCGTCGACCTCGACCTTTGGCCGGGCGCTTTTGGTTGGGCTTCTGAACACCTTGTTGGTGTCGGTCCTTGGCATCATCACGGCGACCATCGTCGGCTTCGTCATGGGGGTACTGCGCCTGTCCAACAATTGGATGGTTTCGCGCATGGCCGGGATCTATGTGGAAGGCACCCGAAACGTGCCGCTACTGCTGCAAATCATTTTCTGGTGGACCATCCTTACCGGCCTGCCGCGGGTGGCTGACAGTCTGGCCATCGGCAACGCGGTTTATCTGAACAATCGCGGAGTCCGATTCCCGGCACCGATTTTGGAACCGGGCATGGGATTGGTGATCGTCACTGCGGTAATCGGATTAATTGTGGCCTTGATCATTTCTGGCTGGGCCAGCCGCCGCCGGGTCGCAACAGGCCAGGGATTTCCCAGCCTGTGGGTCAATCTGATGTTGATCTTTTTATTCCCGGTTTTGCTGTTTCTGTTGCTGGGGCGGCCTTTGAGTTTTGATGTGCCTGTTCCCGGCCGGTTTAATTTTACCGGCGGCATGAACGTCACACCAGAACTTGTCGCTCTGTGGTGGGCGTTGACCCTGTACACTGGGTCGTTCATTGCGGAAACGGTGCGTGCCGGAATCCTGGCCGTCCACAGGGGCCAGACCGAGGCCGCCTATGCCCTGGGCCTGCGGCCCGGGCAGACCATGCGCAAAGTTGTTATTCCCCAGGCCTTGCGGGTGATTGTGCCGCCGCTGACCAGTCAGTATTTGAACCTGACCAAGAATTCGTCATTGGCCATCGTCGTCGGCTACCAAGACTTTGTTTCTGTCGGCAACACCGCCCTGAACCAAAGCGGCCATTCCATCGAGATTGTGGCCATATGGCTGGCGGTGTACCTGAGCCTCAGCCTTGCCACATCGGCTTTCATGAATTGGTACAACTCCCGCATTGCCCTGGTAGAACGATGACCGAAGGATTTCACAGACCTCAAACCGAGATGATCCCGAACCGCGCAGCGCCCGCGTCGTCCGTGGGGATTGTCGGCTGGGTGCGCACCAATTTGCTGTCGTCCTGGGTCAACGTGGGCTTGACCCTTATAGGGTTCTATTTGATTTGGCTGATCGTACCGCCCTTGCTGATGTGGGCGTTTTTTGATGCCACATACATCGGGACCGATCGCTTTGCCTGCGAAGACCGGGTCGGCGCCTGCTGGGTGTTTTTGGATCAGAGATTTGCCCAGTTCTTGTACGGATTTTATCCATCGGAACAGACTTGGCGGGTAAACATCGCGTTGATCATGCTGATCCCGGCGTTGGCACCCCTGCTGTTCGACAAAATGCCTGGGGGAAAATATCTCCGTTGGTTTTCTCTGGCCTATCCGTTTATCGCAACCTTCTTGTTGATCGGTGGGTTTGGGCTGGAAGAAATTCCCACCAACAAATTCGGCGGCTTTATGCTGAATATTACTGTTGGGTTGGCGGGCATTTTTCTTTCCCTGCCCGTGGGCATCTTGTTGGCTCTGGGACGACGATCACAATTGCCCTTCGTGCGAATATTTTGCATAGGGTTCATCGAAGTGTTCCGGGGCGTGCCTTTGATCACCATGATGTTCACAGCGGCCATGTTGTTGCCTCTGTTCTTGCCGCCGCAAATGAGCCTGGATTTGGTTGTTCGGGTTATTGTCGTGGTCACCGCCTTTGCCTCCGCATATATGGCTGAGGTCATTCGCGGTGGTCTGGCGGCGATTGATCGGGGCCAGTACGAAGCGGCCCAAGCATTGGGTCTAAGCTATTGGAAATCCATGCTGCTGATCATCTTGCCCCAGGCCTTGAAATACTCCATTCCGGGCATCGTCAACACCTTCATTGCCTTGTTCAAGGACACCACTTTGGTCATCGTGATTGGATTGTTCGACATTCTGAACATTGGCCGGTCGATGGTGGCTAACCCTGACTGGCTGGGTCTTGGCATCGAAACATACGCAATTATCGCGCTGTCGTTTTTCACAGTTTGCTTTTCAATATCGCGGTATTCACTGAGCCTTGAGCGGCGCTTGGATACCTCACGCTAGATCGGAGATAAGGCATGACAGACACAAGCGCAATGACTGACACATCTGAAGCAGACGCCATCATCAAAATTCGCGGCCTGAACAAATGGTTCGGCGTGCTGCATGTGTTGCGCGACATCGACCTGTCGGTGGCGCCCCGAGAAAAGATTGTGATCTGCGGGCCTTCTGGGTCGGGAAAATCCACGTTAATTCGCTGCATCAATCGCCTGGAACATCACCAACAGGGATCGATCGTCGTGGATGGCACCGAGCTTTCCAACGATTTGAAGAACATCGATTCCGTGCGCCGCGAAGTGGGCATGGTGTTTCAGTCGTTCAATTTGTTCCCACATCTGACGGTGCTGGAAAACTGCACGTTGGCGCCGATTTGGGTGCGTAAAATTCCCAAAGAAGAAGCCGAGAGAACGGCCATGGAATATTTGACCAAGGTCAAAATCCCGGAACAGGCCAACAAATATCCCGGTCAGATGTCAGGGGGTCAGCAACAACGGGTGGCCATCGCCCGCAGCCTGTGCATGCGCCCCAACATTATGTTGTTCGACGAACCCACATCGGCGCTTGATCCCGAAATGATCAAAGAAGTGCTGGATGTGATGGTGGATTTGGCCGAAAGCGGCATGACCATGTTGGTGGTCACCCACGAAATGGGTTTCGCCCAGCAGGTGGCGGACCGAGTGATTTTCATGGATGCCGGGCAGATCGTCGAAGAAAATACCCCGAAAGAATTTTTCGAAAACCCCAAGTCCGACCGTACCAAGCTTTTCTTGAGCCAGATTTTGTAGGGACGCCCAGGCTACAGCAGCAAATCCAATCGGCGACTGACCAGGTCGATCAGTCCGAACACGTCGCTTGGGGTTTTGTCCTCGTACGCCGTCTTTGCGTAAAATCCGCCCGCCAAAAGATCCGGGTCAGCGTCGTTCAAAATTCGCACCAGGGTATCCAGCACGTGGCCTGAATTCAGGAACACCACGCTGGGTGTGACAGCGGCACCGTCCGGATCCACATAGACCCGGGAAATATCCAAATTTCTGGCAACCGCGATTGCATCAAGGCGGGCGCGGATCACCGTCAATTGGCCAAGAACATCGCCGGGGGTTTTGTCGGCAAAAACAACCGCGCTCATTCTGTTGGCGTTTTGCAGGTCCCGCGCAGATGGTGGGGTGGCGGCAATCGACCCACCAACGGCCACCAACGCATCATTGATGTTTGTCCAAATGGACAACACGTGGTTGGGGGTAAGATTCAGTTCCAAAGCGTTGGCACTTGCCGGGGCAAACCCGACGCCAACCGAAAAAAGGATAATGGCAAATAATTTGTTTAATCTCACAACACTCTCCCCAAGAACAAATACCAATACCCTACGACCAAGATTTGAATTTCAATGGCCGTAGTGAAGTTCGGGGTATACTGGCCAATTAAGGAATAAAGTGAAACGCAACCTTTTTCACAGGCCTGTGAAAGACTTGTGTGGACGCCAATCGAAAATAAAAAAAATCCGCGGAACCGATTTTGGAAAACCGGTCCCGCAGAAATTAATTGTCACTCCGGCTTTCGCCAGAGTTCACAGATGACTAGGCGGATTTGATATCCGTCAAAAAGGTCTCGACCTCACCCCGCAGTTGACCAAAGTTTTCGACCAGATCTTTGATCCCGGCCACCACCTCGCCGGAAGCTCCTCCGGTTTCCTCGGACGCACCCTTCACCACTTGGATGCTTTGAGTGACGCTTTGGGTGCCCGACGCGGCTTCCTGGATGTTGCGGCTGATCTCTAGGGTTGCTGCACCCTGCTGTTCAACCGCCGAAGCGATGGTGCCAGAGATTTCATTGATGTTACCGATGGTCTTGGCAATCCGATCGATGGCGCCGACTGCATCGTCTGTGACCTGTTGGATGGAGTTAATCTGGGTGCCGATTTCCTCCGTCGCTTTTGCCGTCTGGCTGGCAAGATTTTTGACTTCCGATGCCACCACAGCAAAGCCCTTGCCTGATTCTCCGGCCCGAGCAGCTTCGATGGTGGCGTTCAATGCAAGCAGGTTGGTTTGTTCGGCGATGTCATTGATAAGGCTAACCACTTCGCCAATCCGTGCCGCACTGGTGGCGAGCTCTTCCATGGTTTGGGTTGTCTGAGACGCCTCGGTCACCGCAGTTTGGGTAATTTCCGATGACTGGGAAACCTGGCGGTTGATCTCCGAAATCGAAGACGACAGTTCTTCAGTGGCCGTTGCCACGGTTTGAACGTTGGCGGTGGCCTGTTCGGCGGCCGATGCGACTGTGATGCTTTCCTTCAAAGTCTTGTCGGCAACTTCGCTCATGGATTCGGCAGTCTTTTCCATGCCACTTGCGCCCTCTGAAACAATTCCCAAAATCCCGGCAACGGACTCGCCGAACGAATTGGTCATCGCGTCGATAGAGGATTGGCGTTCGGCTGCGGCTGCTGCTTCGGCCTGTTCTTTTTGGCGATCTTCCTCTGCCCGTTGGCGCTCTTCCTCTTTGCGCTCTTCATCCTGGGCGCGGGCTTGTTCTTCGCGCTTGCGGTCGGCCGCTTCGCGCTTCTTTTCTTCTTCCCGTTCGTGGGCCTCGCGTTGCTGTTCTTCTTCGGCCTGTTTGGCTTTCTCTTCCGCCCGCTTGGCTTCATCGGCCGTGCGCGCGGCGGCGGCTTTCTTTTCATCGGCTTCCAGGCGCAGTTTTTCGATGGCGTTGTCCTTAAATACCTGGACCGCCCCAGCCATTTCGCCGATCTCATCTGTTCGTTCGGTGGCGGGGATCTCGACAGTGTTGTCGCCACCGGCCAGCTTCTTCATGGCGTCGGTCATTGCCGAAATCGGTGTGACGATGGCCCGTGCGGTAACAAGCGTGATCACCACAGCGAGGCCCAGACCGATCACGAGTAATGCAATGGAAGCATTCCGCAAATTGGCCAGTTCCTCGTTTGAATGCTCAGCGTCAATGTTCAGCAATTCACGCTGATTGTCGACCATGCCACCGTGCCGTGCGCCGGCTTCGTCTTTTGGTCCGGCAAGGGTGGTCAGGATTGATCCGGCCCGGGGTGCTGCCTCGGAAATCAACAAATAGTTCGCCATATCCCATTGGTTCGATCCGCGGATCTCAAACATTCGCCCTGGCAGCGGAGCAAATCCGGCGCGGGCTGTGGACAATGCCTCGAATGCCTCGTTTTGGCTGGCAGTCAATGATCCACGGACTTCGTTCAGGGAGGCAAACCGGGCGTCGTTGGTTGCCCACCGGCGTTCAAACTCTTCAGCGAAGGAAATGTTGCCGGACAGCAGATAGGCGCGGATGTTGGCCAATGCCAAGGCCATGGAGCCGCGGAAATCGGCCATCATGCCCAACAGCTCCTTGCGGGCTGCTGTGGCCTCTAACGTCAGTTCCTCGTTAATCATGGCCGTGATTTGGCCGATGACCACAGATGCAGTTGGCGCGGCTTGTTCAAGAAGGATGACGTTGGCAGGGAACTGGCCCGGGGTGTTGGCAACATCTTCAACGGCCTTCTGGGCGATACGGAATTCCTCCAGCGTGACCTTGGTGTCGGCCCAGACCTGGACATTCGCGGGATTGGTCCAGTTCTGAGAAAATCTGTCTAGGTCTGCGGTTACCGCATCAATGTCGGTCCATACCGCGTCGCGCTCCAGTCTAAACGCGTCATTCCCGGTCAACATCCAGCCGCGCAGTGACGCCAAGGACGCGTTGATGTCGTTGACCATTTTCGCGCTGGCTGCCGATGTGGGAACCCGCAGATCGACCATTCTATGGGACAGCGTAGAAATGGAATTCGCCTCGTAAAGGGTGAACCCAGTCGCGACCGCAATGATCACTCCCATTGCAGCGAACCCCAAAATTAGGCGATTTCGGACGCTTAGCATTGTCGATCCCGAATTTGTTTGGGGGTCTTCTGATGTCTCCGAATCCATGTTCAATCCCTTTTAAACCTGTGGTGCACAAATCCCATTTGTGGTGGTGGGCGGAATAATTCCCTACTCCGGCCAAATTTCACGCATCGCAAATGTAGAGCGCCGCCCAAAACATGGATGACAAACTGGCGAAGTCTTAACTGACCAGCCGATGCCTGCTTACTACGCAGATTGCCGCATTATTCTGGATTTTTCCCAATCGAAGTCACTTCCAATATCGAACCTATAAGTCGAGTTCAATACGGGATTTCCCCAAACTGAGGCTCCCTCTCAATATCAAACGGGACGAGCCACGTTCAATATCCTCATTGATTTTAGGGTAATTGATTAATATTAAGGGAAGGTGAATCGGGCCAAAAAAATAGGGCCTTTTGGCGCGGTAACTTCAGTGTGAATTTGTGACTTAGCGCTCCAAATCCTCGCGCAAGGCTTCTAATTCCAGCCATTGATCTTCGGCTTGGGACAATTTCGGCAGTGCGGCCTCCAATTCCGATGCCTTGGCCTGAAACCCAGCCGGGTCGCGCTTGAATAGATCGGGGTTGGCCAAATCACTGCGCAGGCCGGCAATTGACGCTTCCATCTCGGCAATTTTCCCGGGCAGGGTCTCCAAGGCGTGCTTTTCCTTGAAGCCCAAGCGGCGTTTAGGCTGTGGTGGCGGGGCGGATGGTCTTTTCCCGGTCGCTTTCAATTTGGGTGATGTCGTTTCAGTCACATAGGGATCGGTGGCACTTCCCCGCTGGGCAATCATGTCGGAATACCCCCCAGCATATTCGGTCCATTTACCATTGCCTTCGGCCGCAAACACCGATGTGGCCACCCGATCGATAAAATCCCGGTCGTGGCTAACCAGCAAAACTGTGCCCTCATAGGTCGCCAGCAATTCATGCAAAAGATCCAGGGTTTCCAGATCCAGATCATTGGTGGGTTCGTCCAGCACCAGCAGATTGGAGGACGTGACCAATGCCCGGGCCAGCATCAGCCGCCCGCGTTCGCCCCCCGACAACAGGCCCACAGGGGTCTGCGCCTGTTCCGGCGAAAACAGAAAATCCTTCATGTAACCCATGACGTGACGGGATTTACCGCCAACCATGACTTGGTCGCTGTTGCCGCCGGTCAAAGCGTCAGCCAGGGATTGCTTGGGGTCCAGTTTTTCTCGGCGCTGATCCAGGGTAACCATTTGCAGGTTCGACCCACGAATGGCCACACCCGAATCCGGCTTCATGGCACCGGTGAACAGCTTCAGCAATGTGGTTTTGCCAGAACCGTTTGGGCCGACGATGGCCAGGCGGTCGCCGCGCAAAATCCGTACCCAGCCATCGCGAACAATCGGCCGGTCACCAAAGCTTTTGCATATGGCCTCGGCATCCAACACCAACTTGCCGGACAGTTCGGTGTCGCTGTGGGTCATTTTGACGTTGCCCACCGGGCCGACATGTTCCCGGCGATCTTTGCGTAAACCATGCAAGGCCCGCAGGCGATTTTGGTTGCGTTTGCGGCGGGCGGTGACCCCGTACCGCACCCAATGTTCTTCGGCGGCGATTTTACGATCCAGTTTGTGGCGATCGAGCTCTTCTTGTTCCAAAAAATTGTCCCGCCATTCTTCGAATTCACCAAACCCCCGGTTCAGGCGACGGACTTCCCCCCGGTCCAACCACAAAGTCTTCTGGCTAAGACGCTGCAAGAACCGCCGATCATGGCTGATCAGCACCAGGGCCGATCGCAGGCGATCCAGTTCTTCTTCCAACCATTCGATGGTGGGCAAATCCAAATGATTGGTGGGCTCGTCCAGCAACAAGACATCGGGTTCCGGGGCCAACACCCGGGCCAAGGCACACCGCCGTGCCTCGCCCCCTGACAGAATGGCCGGGTCTTCGCTACCATCCAGGCCCAAGTGGGCCAACAATCCCAGGGCACGGCTGGTTGGCCGTTGGTCGTCCAGGCCCGCCGCCACGTAATCCAAAGTGGTGGCGAAGCCGCTTAAATCAGGCTCTTGAGGCAAATAGCTGATCGAGGCTCGCTGACGCACCGTGCGATCCCCCTGGTCGGGTTCGATCATCCCGGCAACGATTTTCAGAAGCGTGGATTTGCCCGATCCATTGCGGCCCACCAAGCACAGGCGATCGCGCGCCGATATGGACAGGTCCGCCCCCTCCAACAAAGGAGTGCCGCCAAACGTCAGGTGGATGTTCCGAAGAATGACAAGGGGCGCGGCCATTAGATGTTCAAAGTGGACCCGTGCTCGCGCAGCCAATCCCGATGATCGCGGAAATCCGGATCCAAATCTTCGACGCAGTCCCAAAATCGCCGGGAATGATTGTGATGTTCCAAATGCGACACTTCATGGGCCACCACGTATTCGGCGATCTCTCGCCCCGCGAATATGATCCGGCGGTTCAGGCGAATGTGGCCGCTGATGCTGCAACTGCCCCATTGGCTGCTGTAGTGGCGCACGGTGATGGCACTGGGAACGACCCCCAATAATTCGGAATACCGATCGGTGGCCTCGATCAAAATTTCTTCGGCCTGGGCCTGGTACCATTCCATCAATTGATCGCGCACGTCATCGGCCCGCCCGGCCAAAAATCCCAATCCATCAAACGGCAGGGTGCCGTCCTCGGGTTCGATTGCCACGACGATTTGGTCGCCGTCCAAGGTCACAGATGGCGTGCTATCCACGGCCACCCGTAAGACATAGTCCCGGCCCAAAAATGGCAGGTCTTCGCCATCCACGAACAATCGGGGCGGCACGGTTGGCAGAGCCGCTTGCAGCTGGACTTGGGCGTCAATCCACGGGCCGCGTTTCTGGATAATTTCCTGGATTTCCTTCAAGGGCACCCATTTTGGCGCAAAGATTTTGACCCGCCGGTCTTCGACGGAGATCCCCACCGTGCGCTTGCGCCGGGTGCGTTTTACATCGACGGGCATGCCGCCGGGGCCGCGCAAAATTCGTCTCATGATTGGGGTAGGGTCTGGTGGGTCGGCGGTGCCATTGTGTTTGGCATCTTATCCATTTTCGTTGTCAGGCATAGGGCTTCAAATAGCCAATTTAAATGCCTGGCCGGGACAAAGGATTGCGGCCATTCTGCGCTCAGAATTTGTGGAGGAATTCCAATGCGATTTGTGAGTTTCAAACAAGATGAGCGGGACAGCTTCGGCGTGGTGGCCGAAGACGGTGGGATCATTGATTTGGCGCCGCGCATGGCGGACCGAGGGATCCAATCGTTGCGCCACGCCTTGGCGGCAGGTGGGCTGACGGATGCCGCCGCCGCAGCCCTTGGTGACCCCGCGGACTTCGCCGAAGCTGACATCGAATTCCTGCCGGTAATCCCGGGGCCCTCCAAAATCATTTGCGTCGGCTTAAATTTCGAATCCCACCGCTTGGAGACCGGTAAGCCAAAGGCCGACTACCCCACCCTGTTTGTGCGGTATGCCAACACCCAAGTGGGCCACCGCCAAGCCATCGTCAAACCGCTGGAATCCGACAAATTCGATTACGAAGGCGAACTGGCCGTAGTGATTGGCCGGGAAGGCCGCCGCATCCCAGAGGCAAGCGCCCTGGATTTCGTTGGGGGCTATTCATGTTACCAAGACGCCAGCGTCCGCGATTGGCAGCGCCATTCACCCCAATTTACCCCGGGTAAGAATTTCCCCGATACCGGCGGCTTTGGCCCGTGGCTGGTCACCCCCGATGAAGTCCCGCCCTGGGATCAGATGACCTTGGAAACCCGGGTCAACGGCACTGCCCTGCAAAATGGCCGCTTGGACGACCTGACCTATGGCGTGGCCGATCTCATCGCCTACATTTCCAAATTCACCGTGTTGATCCCCGGAGATGTCATTATTACCGGCACCCCGTCCGGGGTCGGTTTCGCCCGCAAGCCGCCCATTTACCTTAAGGACGGCGACACCGTGGAAGTGGAAATCAAAGGCGTCGGCACATTGGTCAACCCAGTGGTGGCGGAGGCTTTGTCGGCCTAGGCAGCGGGCTGGAGGGTGCCGATGATGGGGCAGTCCGGCACCGTGCCGCCGCTGCAACTTGAAACCATGTCTTGAAGAACTTCTTCCATGGCCCGCAAATCAGCAATGCGCGCCTGGACTGTTTGTAGATGATTCCCTGCCAATTCACCCACCTCGCTGCACGAATGGCCGGGCTCGTCTACCATTTTGAACAAGCTGCGGACCTGGTCCAACGGGAACCCCAGTTCCCGGGCCCGGTGAATAAACGCCAGGCGCTCCACCCGGTTGGAATCGTAAACCCGGTGGCCGCCGTCGGTACGCAAGGGCGGCGGGATCAGACCTTCCCGCTCGTAGAACCGAATGGTCTCGGTCTTCACCCCGGTGCGCTCCGCCGCCGCGCCAATGGAAATTTGTTCGCTCATTTGGATGTCCTTTGCATTCATAGCCACACCCCATAATTCTATATCTACTACAGGTATAGATAATCACTTCCTTGTGACCGGGCAAATCAGTCCTTGAACCTGTAGTGGCTACAGATTGCAGGGTGGGTGCAATCAACACACTTCAAGGACGAATTTCATGACAGATATTGGTAGCGAACCCATCAAAGCCGATGCGCCGACTTCCTCTGGGCAAATTGTCCCCGGCCCCGGCCCCGGACCCGGCCCCGGCCCCGGCCCCGGCCCCGGCCCCGGCCCCGGCCCAGACGACAGGCTAGGTGTGAAAGGCAATGGCGGGCGTGGGATGCACGTGGCCATCATCGGCAGCGGCGCCGCCGCCTTCGCCGCGGCAATCGCCGCCGCTGACCGAGGGGCCAGGGTGACAATGATCGAGGCCGGCACCGTTGGCGGCACCTGCGTCAACGTCGGCTGTGTGCCGTCAAAATTTTTGGTGCGCGCCGGACAAGCCGCTTGGGCCCAGTCCCACCCGCGCATCGCCGGCTTGGAATCCCAGGCCCCGATCATCGACCGCCCGGCGATGTTGGCTCAACAGCTTGGGTTGGTCGGCCAACTGCGCGAGGAAAAATATCAAGATATTTTGGACAGCAATCCCGCCATAACGTTGGTCAAAGGCCGCGCGCGGTTCAAATCCGCGAATACATTGTTGGTGCGCGATACAAAAGGTGATGAGCGCAAAGTCGTGGCCGATCGCATTCTGATCGCCACTGGCGCGTCGCCGTCGGTGCCGCCGATTTCCGGGCTAGCCGATACACCCTTTTGGACATCGGAAACCGCATTGGCATCCGACGAAATTCCCCAGCACCTGATTGTGTTGGGGGGCTCGGCGATCGGCCTGGAGCTGGCCCAAGCCTTTCATCGTCTGGGGGCCCAGGTGACGGTGATCGAACGGCTCGGATTATTGCCCAGCGAAGACCCGGACGTTGGCCAAGCCATCGGCGAAATCTTGGAGGACGAGGGCATTCGTGTGATGACAAATTCGGAGCCATCAAACATTGCGTTCGACGACGGCACGTTCCGCGTTGAAACCCCGGGGCAGACCATCGAGGGCAGCCATCTGCTGGTGGCCACTGGCCGCAATCCCAATACCCAAGACCTGGGCCTTGAAGCGGTGGGAATAACCACCGACCCCAACCGCGCCATCCTTGTGGATAGCCATTTGGCGACGAATGTTCCGGGGATCTATGCGGTGGGCGATTGCACCGCCATGCCAGCATTGGTGTACGTGGCCGCTGCCGCGGGCACCCGGGCCGCCACAAACATGACCGGCGGCGATGCGGAATTGGATTTGTCGGTGGTGCCGCGGGTAATCTTCACGGATCCCCAGATCGCCACGGTGGGGCTGAGTGAAACAGCGGCCCGGGCGGCGGGGATCTTGATCAAACACCGCACCCTTTCCATGGAACATGTGCCCCGGGCCTTGGCCAGCTTTGATACCCGGGGCTTCATCAAGCTGGTGGCAGATCGGGCAACCGGGCAGTTATTGGGCGCCCAGGTGGTGGCCGCCGAGGGCGGAGAGATCATCGCAACGGCGGCTTTGGCGATTTCCCAGGGTCTGACCATTGATGACCTTGCCGATCGATTGTTCCCATATTTGACCATGGCAGAGGGCCTGAAGCTGTGCGCCCAAACCTTCACACGGGATGTAAAACACTTATCCTGCTGCGCCGGCTGATTCGGTCGTGGATTTGGTGGTTTAAGCGTTGGCCGCCGCCGCTGCCCGGGCGCGATCGGTGAAGCGTTTTAATTGCTCGCGCACGCCTTTGGGCCATTCAGAAATGTGCGTCGCAAAGGCATCGAAATCCTGATTGAACAGGGCCCGGGCGGCCTCTTCGAAACCCGGGCTGTCCACTGCTAAATCCCACATAAATTTGTGCGCGCCGTCGATTTGCTGGCGCACCACTTGTTGTCCCGATGTGCTTTTTCGTGCGTCATCCACCAGTCGGCGCAAGGTGGCCGATGCACCGCTGCGCTGCTCGGCCAACCATTCCCAGTGGCGGGGCAGCAGGGAAATTTCGCGGGAAACCACCCCTAATTTTGGTCGTCCCG
>JABHVE010000113.1 GCA_018658465.1 Alphaproteobacteria bacterium | reverse complement strand
TGAACCCGATGATCAAGATCACCAACATCGTGGCATTGCTGCTGTTAGCGGCCCTGGCGCTTTAAGCCAGGCGAAGCTGAATAGGCTGATTAGAAAGCGGGGCGGGGGGAAACCCTCGCCCTACTTTTTTGGGCGGGCGTGCCCTGATTTTACTGGGCCGGCGGGTTAAACCGACCGATATTTCCGAGCAATTGTTGCAGCAGCCCAAGCTCGCGCCCCAAGGTGGGGGTCTTGCCCTCCACCGGGACAACGTCCTGGGCGTCGTCTAGGGTATAGGCGCGGACCCCGGAAACGATGCCGAGGGGCGTGAAATCCACGGCTACGACGGTTTGCTCCAAGACCACTTCGTCAAAAAACGCCACCCGCTCTGTTGTGCGGCCAATATAATACCAACTGTCTGTATCAAAAGTGGCAGTGGACGATGGCGAACCAAGGATCTGCAGGATGCTTTCTTTTGTGTCCGTACCCGGCGTGATCTGCGCGATCAGAGTGGCGCTGGGAACATAACCACGAACGTCGCGGGTGGGTGCGCATGCTGCAACCGCCCCCACCATCAATAACCCACACAGGACGATTGAATGCCTCCGCACGATTTTCTGCCCGCCAATTGTTGGTTTCAAGGGTCGCCGCAACTCTCCACCGCGATGCAGACGCATCGGGTGGGCGCAGAGATTTGCACCGGCGCCACTGGCCTGTCAACGCAGGGGCTTGGATAACAGTGTCCGGGGGCACTTCAAAACGCGCCAAACGCCAGCTGGTGGAGGATTTGTACTACCAAATCGTCGCCCAAGCCCGGCAGCCAATTTTCTATCGTGACTATTTGGTGCCAGACACAATCAACGGGCGGTTCGATATGATCATATTGCTGACGGCCCTGATTGTTCGGCGACTGCGCAGCGAAATTCAATCTGACGAAGCCAGGACCTTGGCCGACGGGCTTTTCGAGGTGCTATTCGCGGATATGGATCGCAGCCTTCGGGAAATGGGCGTGGGGGATATCCGCGTGGGTAAAAAGGTAAAGGCTATGGCCCAGGCCTATTATGGGCGCTCCCAGGCCTATGACGACGCTCTGGACGGCAAGGAGCCCCTGGAAGCCGCCTTGGCCCGCAATCTGTATGGGGATCCTAGTACGGCGGAGGCCCAGGGGGGTGGAGTGCCTCCGGTACACGCCCTGGCGGACTATATCCGCAACACCGTGACCTCTCTTGAAACTCATCCATTTGAGGCCCTAATGGCAGGAGATCCCGGCATTTCGGCACCCCCAGAGCCCAGGCAGGCGTTATGACAGCGAAAATCGGCGATTTTGATGCTGAAAAGGCGGCTAAAACCCCTGATTTCACCCGTGAGGTGAAATTTGACGCCGTGGGGGCCACCGGGATGGAACTCTCGATTACGGCAGAGCCCCATGAATGCGCAGGCTTGGCGGCGCGCATGGACCTGGTTTCCTTAGGAGGGCTTCAGGCGACAGCCGAGCTGGACCGCCAAGGATCAGGGGTTTGGGCCCGTGTGCATTTGATTGCTGACGTGGTACAGTCCTGCGTGGTCACTCTAGAGCCGGTCGAGGCGCGGATCGACCAAAGGTTCGAAGTGGATTTCATGCCCCAGGACGGGGCGCAATCAGTTGAAAACTCTGGCGGTTCCGAAGGATCGGTTCTTGACGGCGATGTCGCGCCGATCAACGCAGGTGTTTTCAATTTGGGTGCGGTTGTTGCAGAATATTTGTCCCTTGCCATCGATCCATACCCGCGAAAACCTGGGATCGAGTTTATGGCAGAGGACTACAATAGCGGCGAAACAGTTGACAGCGACGTGCGTAGACCGTTTTCTGCGCTCGGCGAAATGATTTCAAAAGGAAAAGGCAAGACCTGATGGCGGTTCCAAAGCAAAAAATATCCAAGTCGAAGCGTAATATGCGGCGCGCTCACGACCGGCTCCCCGGCGAGGCATACGTTGAATGCCAGAATTGTGGCGAGCTTGCCCGGCCCCATCATGTGTGTGCGTCTTGCGGCCACTATCATGGTCGCGAAGTCCTGGAAGCAGAAGACGTTTAAGGCAGGCTTTCGGCTTTCCCAGAACATTCCACCGCAACAACCTAGGTCCCCTTTGTGACCACGGCGATGACGATCGCACTCGACACCATGGGCGGAGACAACGCCCCGTCGATGGTGCTTGATGGCGCGGCGACCGCAAGCCGTCAGCACCCAAATGTGCGATTTTTGCTGTTCGGGGATGAAGCCGCGCTGGCGGGAATGTTGGCCGAACACCCCAGGCTTTCCAAGAATGCCGAAATTCGTCACGCCCCAGAAGTCGTGGCGCCAGACGACAAGCCCAGCCACGCATTGCGGCGTCTAACGAAATCCAGCATGCGATTGGCCATCGATTCTGTCCACACGGGCGAATCCCAGGGTGTTGTCTCGGCGGGAAACACCGGCGCCTTGATGGCGATCTCCAAGGTCATCCTGAAAACCCAAGAAGGCATCGATCGTCCCGCAATGATCAGCTATTTCCCAACAATCCGCGGCGAGAGCTCGATGGTGGATTTGGGCGCGAACATTGAATGCGACGCCAACAATTTGGTGCAATTCGCCATTATGGGCGCGGCGTTCGCTCGCAGCGTAATGGGTATCGAGCGGCCCACCGTCGGGCTTTTGAATGTCGGGTCTGAAGACCTAAAAGGCCACGAAGAGGTCAGGGCCGCAAATCAAATCCTGAAAAAATCCATTTTCGATTTCGATTACCACGGGTTCGTTGAAGGCAATAACATCGGCGAAGGTTTGGTGGATGTGTTTGTGACCGACGGGTTCACTGGCAACGCTGTGCTGAAAACCACCGAAGGCACCGCAAGAATGGTCAAGGCGTACCTGATTGCGGCGTTCAAGCGGTCCTGGGCCTCCCGGTTGGGCTATATGCTGGCAAAACCGGCCCTGGATGCCTTTGCCGCCAAATTGGACCCCCGCCAATACGATGGCGCCATGTTTTTGGGTCTGAATGGGGTGGTGGTGAAAAGCCACGGCTCCACCGATGCCGAAGGTTTTGCCAACGCGGTTGGCGTCGCAATTGATATGGTCATGGGCGAGTTCAACGAGCGAATTCACGCAAATCTCGAACTGGTGGGGGATCAGTCCTTACCGGAAGATGCAGCCCCCCAGTCGGCTCTGTCATGACTGTCCGCCGTTCCATACTGGCCGGATTTGGCGGCTACCTGCCCGAACGGGTCATGACCAACGACGATTTAGCCAAAATCGTTGATACCTCGGACGAATGGATTGTTGAACGCACCGGAATCCGCCAGCGCCACATCGCTGCTGACGACCAGGTGACGTCTGATTTGGCCTTCGAAGCGGCTAAGGCTGCCCTGACCGACGCTGGTGCCGATGCGGCCGAGGTGGACATGATTGTCCTAGCCACGGCCACCCCGGACGAGACATTCCCGGCGACGGCCACCAAGGTCCAACACCAGCTGGGGATGACCCGTGGGGCAGCGTTCGATGTTCAGGCCGTTTGCACCGGATTTATATTTGCCCTGGCCACTGCGGACAATTTCATCAAAGCCGGCCAAGCGGAGTCTGTTCTCGTAATCGGCGCCGAAACCTTTACCCGCATCCTCGATTGGACCGATCGATCCACTTGCGTGCTGTTTGGCGATGGGGCCGGGGCCGTGCTGCTGCGGGCGGGGGAGGGCGATGGATCCTTTCAGGATCGCGGAATTCTTTCCAGCACCCTCCATTCCGACGGCAGCAAACATGATCTGCTTTATGCCGATGGCGGCCCCAGCACCACGCAAAACGCCGGGGTGGTGAAGATGGAAGGCCGTCAGGTGTTTAAACAGGCCGTGACAAACCTGGCGGCTGTTGTGGGGGAAACCTTGGACGGCACCGGGTTGGACATGTCGGATGTCGACTGGTTGGTGCCCCACCAGGCCAACCGCCGCATTTTGGATGGCACCGCCAAAAAATTGGGCATGGCCGCAGAAAAAGTCGTTATCACGGTTGGTGAACATGCCAACACATCCGCTGCCTCTGTGCCATTGGCGCTATCTACCGCTGTGGCCGACGGGCGCATAAAGCCCGGTGACCTGATCATGATGGAAGCCATGGGCTCTGGCATGACCTGGGGAGCAAGCCTCGCGCGACTGTGACGTCTGCCGCCGGTTTGGCCACATGCGAATGAGTCGCTAGTCACTTAAAGACCGCCTCGCATCCCTTTGATATTGACCCATTTCTTGCCACGGGATAGCTTACTGCCCGGGAGGATTTTTGCCGATGGCAACAGTAACCCGCGCTCATCTGACCGAGGCGGTGTACGAAGAAGTAGGCCTTTCGCGCAACGAATCGGCAGAGCTTGTCGAATCGGTGTTTGGCGAAATTGGCAAGAGCCTGGAGAGCGGGGAAACCGTCAAGATTTCCTCGTTCGGCAGCTTCTACGTGCGCGAAAAGGGCGAACGCGTTGGTCGGAATCCCAAAACCGGCGACGAGGTTCCCATCCTGCCCAGGCGGGTATTGGTGTTCCGTCCCTCCCACGTTTTGAAGGAACGGATTAACCGCTCCCTATCGCCCAAATCCGGCGAATAGCCCACCATGACCGATGGTGGGGACCAGGAAAGCACCGAAAAATCTGCCGCGCCAAAGCGGGCAGCAAAGGCCCCCGGGGCATTTCGTACCATCAGCGAAGTGGCCGACGAGCTATCGGTGCCCCAACATGTGCTGCGGTTCTGGGAAAGCAAATTTTCCCAAGTTAGGCCCCTGAAACGCGGCGGCGGCCGACGGTATTACCGCCCCGAAGACGTCACTTTGTTGAGGCAAATCCGCCGATTGCTGTACGACGAAGGCTACAAAATCCGCGGCGTGCAAAAAGTTTTGCGGGAAGGTGGGCGTAAGGCCGCCCCTGATGGCATCGGCACCACCAACGGTGACGGGGCCGCTACCACCGCAGAGAACGGCAATGGTGCCCTGGACCGGGATCAGCGCCAACAGCTCAACAAGGCTCTTGAAGAGCTCAGCGACATCCGCGACACCCTGCGTTCCGCCGGCGGCTAACCACTTATTTCTGCCGATCAGATTCGCGCCGCGTGAAGTCACGCGACGATCTGCTCGCGCGTCAATTTTCGCGAGTCAGCTGCGTCCGCTTCGATATCCAGTAGGATCACGCGGCGCATCCCCTCTCCCGCTTGCGGGGGAGGGTCAGGGTGGGGGTGTCTGACAAGAATGGGTGGGGGTGTATCTTCGCAGAAAGTCTGTCGCCCAATTGCGCCCCAGAGGCCCGGGCGGTACAGTCCGCCCGTCGGAGCGTAGCGCAGCCTGGTTAGCGCACCACACTGGGGGTGTGGGGGTCGGAGGTTCAAATCCTCTCGCTCCGACCATTTTTTCTGATGCTTTTTAAATGAAGCCCCATGGGCTTAGCCCATCGTTCCCGTGTCGGGTTTTCTCGGCAATCCTAGCCTTCAAATATTAATTGAGTGCACCCTGTGATAGCCTATTTTCGAAGGGGGGCGGAGACGGGCATGTCAAAAAACGGAAAAGATTCAGTTGCGGCGGGGCCTGAGAAAGCGGCCGAGTCCACCCAGTTGGGAACATACGAAGAATTCGCTCACGAGATACTTGACGGACTAATGGAATTTTACCAGGGGCCGATGTTCAAGAAGGTGGTTGGTGGCGGTGTGCTGATCGAGACGTTTACCGCCTTCCTGTTAAATCCAACAAAAATCGTCCTGCACATGGGGCGCACGCATATTGGAGTTGAGTATTACGGGCCCGAAAGAGCCAAAGAGATTTTGGCGGAGCACGAAATGGAAGCTGAAGTCGTGGACTATTCAAAATCTGATGAAAATTTCTTTGACAGAGTAGTCGGCTTTCCAATGGGATCTGACACCGTGCGGATGCCCGTTATTGGGCAAATTCAGGACCTTGTCATGCCTTCGAACGAGGGCTTTGACCGCCTTCATCAACTAGGTTGGAACTTCGATGCTCAAGACATGATTATGGCGCTAAATTCAGGTGGAATTGAAGTCCCGCCTGGAGAAGGAGGTCGCCTTGTAAACGCTTTCTTCTTTGGGGCAGATGAAAAAGGATTGGTATCTCGGCACATTAAATGGATGGATTTTATTCCCATTGAATACGACGATTCCGGTACTGAAACTGACAATTTTAAAGTCCCATTTGGCATGCTTGCTGAACTTTGGAAAATCGACGCTGAGTACATTTACCCGCTGCCGCATTTTCAGCCGATGCGCTTGCAGACGATCAACCGGTTTATCGAGGTGTTTGGAACAAGCAATCACAGCGAGCCCGAAATCACCAAATTCCTTGCGCAAAAAGAAAATCAGTTCATCCTTCTGACAAAATTCGGTGCGACACAGCTCCACGCAGAGGTACTTTGTGAGTGGCAAGACACGGAGAGGGCGGCGATCAAACCGGACTTCTTTGTGGTCCAGCCCGACGGCTATGCCGACATCGTCGAGTTCAAGCTTCCGAATTTAAAAGCAACGGCTCTGGTGGGAACTGAAAACAGAGAAAGGCTTTCGGCGGAGCTTGCTTCATACGTCGCCCAGACGCGCGTTTACGTGGAGTATTTTGAGAGCTCCGCCAATCGCGAATGGGTTAAAAACAAATACGGATTCAGTGTGCGTCACCCGGATCGAATTCTTGTTGTTGGCCGTAGGTATGACCTTGAGTCCGACTCCTGGCGCGCGGTTGCTTCTGACTTCCCAAACCTTCGTGTAATTTCCTACGATGACCTTGTAGATGGGGTGGTCGCGCAGTTCTATTCCTGAGCCGTCGTACCGCTGGGTGAAATCTGGCGAGCCCTTGATTAGTGAAAAGTTGGTCGGGCTTTGTTTCGGAAACCCAGCGGCACGAGCCGTCCCCGGGGTCTGCGCAACCGCTGGCTGACACGCAAGATCATCGCAATTAAGAATTGGAAGGTGGTACCGTTCCTGGGCCTTGACTTACCCATCGGGGAGGGCGCCGACTGAGATTTATCAGGGTGTGGGGGTCGGAGGTTCAAATCCTCTCGCTCCGACCAAATTTTCGAAAAGCTGTCCTTCACCTGTGATTTTTTCGCCAGCCCTGGGGGCACCGCCAGGCCGCGGCGATATACGGACTTGCTTTTCACGGCGCACGCGATTAAATGAGGTCATCATCCCTACGAAGCCTCGGCGTATATGCTTTGTCACGCCGACCTAGCGGCCTACCCTGAAATTCGGCGAGATGAAATCCACTCAAGGTTTGCCTTGGGTGCCAAACTCTAAATTGACTAAGGAACGATAAGATGACTAAAGGAACCGTGAAGTGGTTCAACTCCGTCAAGGGCTATGGCTTTATTAGCCCCGAAGACGGCTCAAAGGACGCATTCGTACATATCTCCGCCGTTGAATCTGCTGGCCTTTCCGGCCTGCAGGAAGGCCAAAAGGTCGAGTTCGAACTCGTCCCGGGTCGGGATGGCAAATCTTCCGCAGAAAACCTGGTTGCTCTGGACTAGTTCCAGGCTTTTAGGACCAGGAAGCGGAATGGCGCGCAGGCCTAACTACAGCTTTGAAAGACGCGAGCGTGAACGGAAAAAAACCGAGAAGCGCCAAGCACGTCTTGAGGAGAAGGCTGAGCGGGTCAAAGCAAGAAAATTGAAAGATCAGGACCCGTCCGCTGTTGCGGAGGGGGAGGCTACGCCGGAAGACTCTGTTCCCCCGGCATCTGAGTAAGCGTCACCAGTTCGACGCCGGGCGCGTGCGTGTAGTGCGCGCCCGTCAATTTTCTTTTCTATTCGATTGCGTGGGGGACCAGCGCAAACCGGCTTCTGCGTGCTAAACCCCTGAAAATTTGATTGAAGGCCCCAATGGCGGGGCCTTTCTGCGTTTGGGTCAACCGACCAAAAGAAACAACTGATATCCGACGAACCCGCCACTTGTAACCAATCCCGCCCACGGCAACCAAGCCGGATAGACGGTGATGCCCTCAGGGCTTGGGTCGCGTCGTTTTATGACAATAAGAGCCAAGTTCACGGCTGTGAAAACCAAAAGAACGATAAGCGATGTTATTTTTGCCAAAGCAACCAGCGGCAACCACAGCGCCAAGCCCAGAACCGCGGCTGTCACTAGGGCGGTCGCCTTTAATGGGGTGTCGGTGCGGTCATTGATTGCCGCCAGGACCCGAGGGAGTTGGCCACTGCGCGCCAACCCGTACAGGACCCGGGACGCCATAATGATTTGCACCAAGGCACCGTTCACGACTGCAAGAATTCCAACAACGCTGATCGGTGTTGCTGACCACCCGGTCGTGTACTCGAAAACTAGGGCAATCGGAGCTTCGCTCCCGGCAATGAGATCGGTTGGAACCGCAAAAATTACCACCAGAGCCAACGTGGTGTAGATGACGAATGAAGCGACCAATGTGATAATGATGGCCAACGGCAGAATTCGCCTGACGTCCTTCACTTCCTCTGCGACATTGACCATGTCTTCAAATCCGGCGTAGGCAAAAAAGGCAAGCAAAGTCCCGCCAAATACCCCTAGCCACATTCCCCGTGTCAGCCCGTTTGCCGATGGCGCAGCCGTGAAATTGGCTGGGTCCGCAGCCAGTGCTGCAAATACAATAACCACCGCCAAGCCACCAACTTCAACGACCGTGATCGCGGCGGCGACCCAGGCCGATTCCTTGATTCCCCAGGCGGCGAGCATGCCAAGAGCACCAACAAAACCGACGATTAAAATCCATGGGGGGAGGGAGAAAAGACTGGTGGCGTAGCCGACAAACCCGTTGGCAAGTGTCGCACAGGCTACACAGCCCACCGAGACAACAAGAAGGCCGATCAGGGTGGAAAAGGCCCGCGATCCAAATGCTTCATAGACATACAGCGCTTCTCCGGCGCTTTGCGGGATGCGTGCGGACAACTCGGCGAACGAGAACGCGCTGAAACCGGCAAGAATTGCGGCCAGCAAAAAGGACACCGGCGCCAACACCCCGGCGCTTGTGACGACCTCCCCCAGCAAAACATAGATGCCAGCGCCAATGACCGTCCCAAGGCCAAAAAGCGTTATTTTTGGGAGTCCAAGATTACGATCAAGAGGCAAAACACTTCAGCCGTAAAAGCGGGGCCGACATCCTGAATTCGCCGGACACGCAAATATCATAGCTGAAATTTGTCGCCGGGCGCGCCGACATGATGCGCACCCGGCCACAATCAGTGCGGTTGGCTACGGAAGCAACTGCAAGTAAGTCAGCACATCAACTTGATCCTGCACATCTAGCGCAAACATTGCGACCATGGGCGCGCCAGGGTGTCCAAACCGAATTTTATGCAAAATCTCCCACGGATTGTCGTTGGCCAGAGTCCCCACATACAAGGGGCTATCCTCGTCGCCAAAGTTCATGTCCGTCCCGTCAATTCCGTGGCACACCGAGCAAATCGTTTGGAACAAGTCTGCTCCACGGCTGGCGTTGCCCAGAGCGGCTTTGGTTTCGTAATTGATGTACTGGGTGGCATCGACCTGACCCTTGGCGACGAACAGCGCCAGAGCGTCTATTGCCGGTCGCGGAAGCACCGCCTCGGTGAACCCATGCAGTGGGCCAACAAGGATGTCCACAATGGCCGCCGGATCCGCACCAGCAAAATCGCGAATCCCTTTTATGCCCGTAAAATGGGATCCGGTGGCATACGCACCGTCGGCACCCCGGTAATCCCAACCATGGCATTCTTTGCACCGCCATGTGGTGGAACCTGACTTGGTACCATCGGCAGTGTAGGCGGGGTGTGTGTCCTCTGGTTCGGGCGCATACAAGACGTTCCACCATTTGTCATAAAGGCGACCGCCGTTGGAAATCAAAAAGGCATCGGTGGGGGCGGTCGGGTCGTCAAGGGCTTGTGCCATCGCTGTGGTCGCGCCAAGTCCTGATAAGGAAACGCCCGCCATCACCAATACGCAGGCGGCAGCGGTCACCATTACAAATTTTGTGAGGAATTTCGTCATGGCGTCACTCCTTCAACACATAAAGGGGGCGGACACCTACGCGCCCACCCCCATTTTGAAACCGGGCTCCGTCTCCGGAGCTGGGGGGATGTCGGAACATCGGGCCCGGTCTATGGAATAAATATGGGTGATCGGACGTGGCCTCGGTATTGGGAGTTTCCCGTATAGGGTTGAGACAAAAAAAAGGAGCCGAGGTCCTTCTGGGTGCCTCGGCTCCGCAATCATCAGGGAGGTGAGTGAACCTTACCCATAGGGACCAAAAACAATAATCCGCAATTTCCCTTAAGGGGTTTCACTGATGTATTCCCACGTTCAGATTCACGTGGCTGCGCCACGATCTGCACTTTTTACAACGTTCAGATTCACGTGGCTGCGCCACGATCTGCACTTATTCTCACGTTCAGATTCACGTGGCTGCGCCACGATCTGCACTTAAGCGCGAATCTTGTTTGGCCGTTCTATTGGGCGAGCAAGTGAATCCGCGCGACAAATGTAAAGCAAAAAAGACGCGCTGGATAAAATCCAGCGCGCCAGGTGGGGGGAATTCTGGGGAGAATTCTGAAGAAAATTATTGGAACAGGGACAGGATGCTTTGCGGTCCGGCGTTGGCGATGGCCAAAGCCTGAACACCCAGCTGCTGCTTGATCTGCAATGACTGCAATGTGGCGCTTTCCTGGGCCAGATCCGCATCCACCAAATTGCCGACACCTTGCTTCAGGATGTCTTGCAGCTTGCCGGTAAATTCGGTTTGAATGTCCACGCGCTTGGCGCTGGAACCCAGTGCGGCCAGTGCATTGGATACTGAAATGATCGCCTGGCTGATGGCGGTCAACGCCGTGCCGGCCACCGTGGCGTCGCTCAGCGAAGCGGTGTGAATAGAAAGGGATGTCGAGTCGAGCGACTGTTTGGTGATGGTGATCGTGCTGCCATCGACAGTGCTGAGAATGTCCAAATTCGTCGAAGCGGACTGGATCAGATTTTTTCCGTTGAATTCGGCGGAGGCGACGATGGCCTCGACCTGAGCCCGCAAAGACGTGAATTCTTGATTCAAGGCGGTGTACGAATCTGTGTCTAGTCCGGCCTGGCTTGCCTGAACCGACTTGGCTTTCATTTCGATCAACAGATCCTCGATGGCCTTGCCGGCATCGATGGCCACGTTGACGATTGATTGGCCCAAACTGAGGTTGGTTTTCACAGCTGACATGCCGGCGATGTCGCCGCGCATGTTCTGTGCAATCGCGAAGGTCGCGGCGTCGTCCTTTGGACCATTTACCCGCAGGCCGGTGGTAACCCGGAGCTGGGTCTGTTCCAGCATTTTATTGGTCTTGGACAGGTTCTGCAGGGCGATCATTGCCCCTGCATTGGTGTTGACCGACATCGCCATGACGAAATTCCTTCGCTCTCTGAAATACGTTGCCGCCAAATTCGCAAGCCGCGTGCCAAGGCCAAAAACAGGCCTAATAGGTTGAAGATAAAGGCAAAAAACCTCATTCGATTGTGGGCGGCCCCAGGGGTCAGTGGGCATTTGTTGCCTGGTAGGAGTCTTTTCCCGGCAGGAAGTGCAGCTTTTTTTGACCTCTAGGGGCCCAAATTACGGACCTGCTGCCGAATTTCCGTGGGAGTGAGGTACAATGGTTCCCAAGACCTGCCGTTGAACCAACAAATCAAGGCTTCATGACAGCGAGTAGTAAGGGCACTTATTCATTTGGTGACAGCCAAAACCGGCAGATCGGGATTTGGCTGCTGGTTTGCGCCGCCATGGTTTTCGCCATGACAGTGCTGGGTGGTCTGACCCGGCTGACCCATTCGGGTTTGTCGATTGTCACCTGGGAACCGTTGGCCGGAATTTTGCCGCCCCTGTCGCCTGAGGCCTGGGTGGAGGAGTTCGAGAACTACAAGCAGTTCCCGGAATATCAGAAAATCAACATGGGTATGAGCCTGGCCGGGTTCAAAGCGATTTTTTGGTATGAATTCAGCCACAGGCTGTTGGGCCGCGCCATTGGCTTGGTATTCGCCATCCCATTTATATATTTCCTGGTAAAGCGCCAAGTGGACCAGCGTCTTGGCCTGCGCCTTGGCGCCCTGTTTGTGCTTGGCGGCATGCAGGGTGTGTTGGGCTGGTACATGGTTTCCAGCGGCCTTGTTGATCGCCCGGATGTTAGCCAATACCGCCTGACCGCCCATTTGGGTCTGGCCGTCCTTATTTATGGGTACATGATTTGGTTGGCCATGGCGGTCTTGATACCGATGGCACGGCCGTGGGGGGAGGCAGCGCCCCTGGGATTCCGGGCTGCGACCTATGCCATTGTCGGTTCTGTCTTCGTTTTGATTTTGTCTGGCGGCTTGGTGGCCGGGTTAGATGCGGGGTTCGCTTACAACACCTATCCAACGATGGACGGGGCCTGGGTGCCGGCTGGGATGCTAACGGATCCGTTTGGCAACATTACCACGGTGCAATTTCTTCACCGATGGCTGGGACCTGCCATGGCAATTCTGGTGGTTCTGGTGTGGGGCAGGGGATTGGATCTTGGCCTGCCGCCGCGGGCGATGGCCGCACATTATTGGGTGGTGTTCGCATTGGCCGCCCAGGGGGCAATAGGAATTGGCACGTTGATTTTAGTGGTTCCAGTGCCCCTGGCATCCCTCCATCAGGGTGTGGCGCTTGTGGTTTTCACAGTGGCGATCGTCGCGGCCTTCCTGACCGATCAAGCGCGATTAAATCCGACCCCTGGCATTAAAGTCTTGCCGTAGTTCAATGACGGCGTCGTGGCTTTATATGACCGCTGAAACCCGCGACGAAGCGCAGACAATTGCCCGAACCTTGGTGGAGGAACGATTGGTGGCCTGTGCCAATATTCTGGGTCCGATGGACTCAATCTTTTGGTGGGACGGGGTGGTGAAGTCCGAAACCGAGGTGGCGTTCATCGTCAAGACCCGAGCCACCTTGGTCGATCAAGTGGTCGCCCGGGTCACCGAAATGCATTCCTATGACTGCCCGTGTGTGGTTGCCTTGCCCATCGAGGGCGGCAACCCGGACTATTTGGCCTGGATAGAAGCCCAAACTGGCTAGGACGCGGCCATCAAGGCGCGGACATGGGCGGCGCAGGATTCGGCCAGGGCTTTGGGGTCGTAGCCACCTTCCAGGACCGAAACAATTCGCCCGTCGCAGAATTCCGAGGCCACATGGGCAATTTGCTCAAAGGCCCAAGTGAAGTCGGAATCATCCAGCAGCAATTCCCCCAAGGGATCGGCTTTATGGGCATCAAAGCCCGCCGAAATGAAAATAAAATCCGGTTTGAACTGGTGAAGGGGCGGAAGAATTTCGGTGCGAAAGGCTTCGCGGAATTCGGCACCTGTCGCCAAGCGTTTCAAGGGCACATTTACGATGTTGCCCACGCCGGTTTCTTCGCGGCTTCCAGTACGCGGAAATAAAAACCATTGATGCGTGGAAGCAAAAAAGGTCAATGGGTCGCGCTGGAAAATGGATTGGGTGCCGTTGCCATGATGCACATCGAAATCGATCACCGCGATGCGCTCGAATTTCCTTATCGCGCGCGCATGGTGCACCCCCACCGCCACATTGTTGAAAAAGCAAAATCCCATCGCCTGTGACTGCCCGGCATGGTGCCCAGGGGGGCGTACGGCGCAAAAAGCGTTGTTCGCTTGGCCATCGGCGACCGCATCCACGGCGGCACAGACCGATCCGGCGGCCCGCAGAATCGCCTGGCCGGACCGGGGCGACAGATGCGTATCGACCGCAAATTCGACCAATCCTTCTTCCGGGACCGCGTCCAACACGTCACTCATGTACGGAATTGCATGGGCCCGGGATATTTGCCCGCGTTGGGCGATAGGCGCTTCCAGGCGCAGAAGGCTGTCGAATTCTGGGTCGCCCAGGCGATCCATCACGGCGGCCAGGCGCTCCGGAGATTCCGGGTGACCTTGGCCGGTTTCGTGTTCTAGGCAAATCCGGTGGGTGAAAAGGGCTGTGGTCATGGGGCACTTAGAAACTCAAATGAAACAGGGAAACGAATTTAATTAAAGGGTAACCATTACTGTTGAAAATGGGCCTAATACCGATCCTGTCAAACGGCGAGGCCCATGAACCTTACGGAAGACTCAGGCCGGGGACTATCCATTCGGACAATCGAGGCGGAAGCGTTTCGTGACTTCGCGCGCCAATTTGGCACTTCCGAGGAAATCGGTCCGATCGCAACGGCAATGGATAAAGATGCTCCGCTCGACCCGCGCGTTGATCGGGCAACTCTGGGATTGTACGGCTGCGAAACATTGTGCGCTGCCGCTTGTCTGGTAACAACCTCGACTGAGGATGGGGCGGTCGTGTGCAAACTAGACTCGGTGATCGTTGACCAGGCATTGCGCCGTCGCAGCCTGGCTAAAATGTTGGTGACCTCAACGTTTAGCGCCCTGGCCACACAATCCGCCGGACGCCTTGACCGGGTGTACGCCCATTCGGTCCATCCGGCCACGGTTCGCTTGCTCGGCAGTTTGGGGTTCAATCCGCCACCGCCCGTTGGTGCCCCATTGTCAGTGGTCAATTTGGACAACGAATCCCGGGAAAAATTTGTTGCCAAGTGCGATGAGGTAAAGGACGGTATTTCCCAGCGTTTCAAGCTTCAATGTGCGTTCTGCACCAGCAACGACCGGCGCAGCAGACCGTGGTGCCAGCCCAGCGACTGAACGGACCAACCCGGCTAAGGATCGTTTGGCGGCCATTGGGCGCTTTTTTTTTGCCTAGGGCGCACTCTTAATTATTCGCTTGGGCGCACTTACATATGACTTGGCCGCACTTTCGGCGCGCCCAGACTGGCACGCCCAGACATTTTGGAAATCGCTTGGGCGCACTTTAGGCACGCCCAGACTTTACAAACGCCGACGGCGCCCCAAGGGACGCCGCCGGTTCGATTTGCGGATTGTTTCCCGCGAAAGATCTTGGGTTAGATGCCTTTCAAGAAGTCATCCACCAAGGTCCGCATCTTTTCGCCTTCTTGCGAAAGCCCGTCAGCAGCTTCCAGAACCTGGCCTGCGGCCTGTCCGGATTCGCTAGCGGCAGTGTTCACGACGGATATGTTTTTGGTCACGTCCTGGGTGCCTTCTGCGGCTTCCTGAACGTTGCGGCTAATCTCGCCAGTGGCGGCACCTTGTTCTTCCACCGCTGAGCTAATCGATGTGGCGATCTCGCTCACCTTGGCGATGGTTGTGCCGATCCCGCGGATGGCACTGACTGCTTCGGATGTCGCACCCTGGATCGATGTCACCTGGGCGGCAATATCCTCGGTCGCCTTTGCCGTCTGATTGGCTAGGCTCTTCACTTCAGAAGCAACAACCGCGAAGCCTTTGCCAGCCTCACCGGCACGGGCCGCCTCGATCGTGGCATTCAGAGCCAGAAGGTTGGTCTGACCCGCGATGTCCGAGATCAATTTGACCACGTCTCCGATCTTAGTGGAGGCTTCATCGAGGCTTTGGACGGTCTGATCGGTTTTTTCCGTTTCGGCAACGGCTTCTTCCGAGATCGTCGCCGATTCGGTCACCTGAGAGCTGATTTCCGTAATCGATGCGGAAAGCTGTTCGGCGGCCGATGCAACGGTCTGAACATTTGCCGTGACCTGTTCGGAGGCTGCTGCGACGGCGGTGCTCTGTGTCACCGTTTCGCTGGCGGCCCCTGACATTGCCTCGGCGCTGGCTTTCATTTCTGTGGCGGACGAAGCAACAACCTCGACAACTTCGGAAACTGCGTTGGCCAGCTCGATTTGCTTGGTCACAACGCTCCAGGCAACCATCGGCCCAAGATATTCGCCATCTCGGCTCATGACCGCGCTGACGCTGAGTTTCAGGGTTTCGTCGCCCAACTTGATCTTGGCTTCGTGGGGCAAGTTGCTCGGGTCCTTCAGTATGCGACGCTGATGGGATGGATCTTTGTGGAAGATGTCGATGGACGTACCAATCATGTCGTCGACCTTGATTGGCAGGATATGCTCCAGAGTCCGCAGGGTCTTTTTCGACAACTCGTTCATATAGGTGAGCTCAAGATTTTCCGGCTCCACCATCATGATGTTGATGGGCATGCCGTCGATCATCTGCTGCAAGCGATCGGATTCGGAGTCGGCCTTGAGCTTTTGGGTGATGACGCTCCAGCTCAGCATCGGCCCGACGTAGTTGCCTTCCTTGTCGTGGATGGCCGTCACCAACAGATCGAGAATTTCATCGCCGACCTTGATGTTGGCCTTGTGGGGCAGGTTGCTGGGATCAGCCAAAATGCGCCGTTGGTGTGACGGATCTTTGTGGAAGATGTCGATGGACTGACCAATCATGTCGTCCACTTTGACCGGCAAAAACTGTTGCAAAGTCTTCAAGGTGTCCCGCGAGGCCTTGTTCATGTAGGTGATGCTGAGATTTTCGGGTTCTGCCAACAGCACGTTGATGGGCATATTTTCCACCATCTGCTGCAAACGGGCTGCCTCGGCATCCTTTTGAATCTTTTGGGTCACGACGCTCCAAGTCAGCATCGCAGCGGTGTAGTTGCCTGCGCCGTCTTTAACGGCGGTGACCAGCAAATCAAGAGTTTCGTCGCCCACATTAATAAGGGCGGAGTGCGGTAGATTTCTGGGGTCTCCCAACAGTCGACGCTGGTGCGCCGGGTCTTTGTGGAAGATGTCGATGGTCTGGCCCAACATGGCGTCGGCCTTGACCGGCAGCAAATGTTCCAAAGTCCGCAATGTCTCGGTGGATGTGCGGTTGATATAAGTGATGTTCATTGTCTGGGGATCAGCCATCATCACGTTGATGGGCATGTTCTCCAGCATCTGCTGATATTCTTCGATTCCCAACGAGGATCCAACCCCGCCGCTTCCGCTGGCAGCGTCTCTGTTCATTTCCATGTTACTCTCCTGAGCATTGGTTTCTATTGGCGGAAGGCCGAGCACGGCTTCCCGCGTTGATGCGACAATCGTCATGACTTCATTGGTGATGTTTTCCGCCACCCCCAATTCATTAAGCGTCGCCAAAAGATGGCCAGCGACGGCATTAAAATGCTCGTCCCCCAATCCGATGTTGACCAATTTGGCGTGGGCACTGGTTAGGTCCCGACCGTTGAAACGGTCCGGGCCACCAAATGCCATCGTAAGAAAGGCTTTTTGCTTCTTTTGCAGGCGCCGAAGGTTCACTCCGTCAAAAAAACGCCGAAGCAATGGATCGTTCACAACCTTTTTGTAAAATAGCTCGACTGCGGCGTTTACCGCAGGTTCTCCGCCAATGCGGGTAAAAAGGCTTTCGGCAGCACTAGCGCCGCCGCGAGCGGTGTCTTCTATTACACTCATGTGGTCCCCTCAAAATTCTGTGCTACTGAAAATCAAACCCACAGCGGAAAATTGTTTCGTCCGCGAATTGGCCTGGGTAATGAGAAGCATTATCAGTTGAATTTGTTAAGCAACCTTTTCGAAACATAGTTAACAGGTTAATTCAGCCTCAATTAACCCAATTTCAGGGGTGGGGGTTGAAAAAAATACCACATCAACCCTCTATGTGGTTTCCTGATACCTCCAAATAATCCATTGATTTTATTGTATTTTACCTGTTGCAATGTAAAAATCTTGTGGCATACTGCGCGGCGGTCGGGCACATCCGGCCCCGGTTCATTTTTTTTGAGCCATTCCGAAAACACCTACGCTGATAAGTCAGGATTACCATGAAGACCTATTCTGCGACCCCATCCGACGTTGATCAAAAATGGGTGCTTATTGACGCCGAAGGCGTTGTGCTGGGCCGTTTGGCGAGCCTTGTTGCCATGCGTTTGCGCGGCAAACACAAGCCCATGTACACCCCAAATATCGATTGCGGCGACAACGTTGTAATTATTAACGCTGCCAAGGTGCGTTTGACCGGGGCCAAACGGTCGAACAAGACATATTTCCGGCACACCGGGTTCCCAGGAGGGATTCGCTCTGTCACCGCCGGCGATATTTTGGATGGGGCTCATCCAGAGCGCGTGTTCGAAAAGGCTGTGGAGCGGATGATTCCGCGATCCCCCATGGGTCGGCAGCAAATGCGCAAGCTAAAGATTTATCCAGGGGCCGATCATCCTCACGATGCCCAGAAGCCTGAAACATTGGATGTGGCATCGCTTAACCCGAAAAACGTCCGCGGCCGCTAGGCTGTAACGATAAAGGAACCCATGACTATGGCTGGCGACGACAAAAAGGCTGCCGGGGACGAACCCGAAACCAAAGGCGCCGACGACAAATCAGCTGCCAAACCCAAAGCGGCTGAAGCAAAGGCAAAAGCCAAACCAAAGGCGAAAGCAAAAGCAGAGGCAAAACCTGCTGCCAAGAAGCTCGTCAAAAAGGCAGCCCCAAAAAAGGCAGCCCCAAAAAAGGCTGCGCCCGAGGAAAAGGCTGCGCCCGCTGAGCGGATGGAAGTGCGCCGTAAGATTTCCGATCTAAAGGATTTGGCCGGAGCGGTTGAATCCGCCAGTGCTGCGGCGGAGGCACCCGCGGCTGCCACGGAGGCTCCGGTTGATGCCGATGCAGGCGTGGCTGTATTGCGCGAACCCCAACGGGATGCCCAGGGGCGCGCCTATGCCACTGGTCGCCGCAAGGACGCCGTCGCCCGTGTGTGGATTAAACCAGGCCAGGGGCTGATCACTGTGAACGGCAAAAAGAGCGACGAATATTTCGCCCGACCCGTTCTGCGCATGTTGATTGCCCAGCCCATGGTGGTGTCGCGCCGCGAAACCGAATACGACATTTGGTGCACCGTTAAAGGCGGTGGCCTTTCCGGTCAGGCCGGAGCCGTGCGCCACGGGATCAGCCGAGCTTTGGTGAACTATGACCCCGAGCTGCGCGGTGTTCTGAAAGCCGGTGGATTCATGACCCGAGATTCGCGGGTGGTGGAACGCAAGAAATACGGTCGCGCCAAGGCCCGCCGTAGCTTCCAGTTCTCCAAGCGCTAATCCGCATCTAGCCGACGTCTGGGCGACAGTCACTCACCCTTGACGAGGGCGAGTGAACTCGGGCCTTGTGTGGGCGGGGGTTTTTTGTAAAAGGGCCGAGACGTGGCAGAGACTAATTCGAACAAAATTCGCGCCGCCATTCTTGGGGCTAGTGGGTATGTGGGCGCCGAGCTTGTGCGCTTGCTCAGCCGTCATTCCAACGTCGAAATCGTAGTGTTGACGGCGGAACGACGGGCAGGCCAACCGTTGGCAGCCGTGTATCCCCATTTGGGCGACCTTGGATTGCCGGATCTTTTGAAAATTGATCAGGTGGAATGGGGCGGATTGGACGTGGACGTGGTGTTCTGCGCATTGCCTCACGGCACCACTCAGCCGGTGGTCGCTGGGCTTTTACACGCCACCCATCATTCGGTGGTGGACGAGTTGGTGGCGGAGACCACCGAAGACGTCATTGCCGCACTGCCAAAATCGGTCAAAGTCGTGGATTTGTCGGCGGATTTCCGGTTGCGGGATGTGGACGTGTATCGGCAATGGTATGGCCATGCCCACCAGGCAGCAGATTTGCAAAAAACGGCGGTGTACGGGCTGACGGAATTTTCCCGGGATGCCATCGCCAAGGCGTCATTGATCGCCTGTCCTGGGTGCTATCCCACCACGACGCTTTTACCGCTCGTGCCGCTGTTGGAAAAGGCTTTGATCTTGCCCTACGACATTATTGTTGATGCCAAATCCGGGGTGTCTGGGGCGGGTCGGTCTGAAAAAGAAGCCAATCTTTACGCCGAAGTGGCCGAAGGCATGCACGCCTATGGCCTAGGCGGCCATCGTCACGCGCCGGAAATTGATCAAGAATTGTCCGTGGCTGCAAACGAGCCGGTGACGGTGTCGTTTACGCCGCACTTGGCACCCATGAGCCGGGGAATTTTGGCCACGACTTATGTCAAATTGGCCGACGGTGCCACGGCCCAGGATTTACACCGGGCGTTGGTGGATCGATTCGAAGATGAATCGTTTATTCGCGTGCTCGAAGATGGTGCCGTGCCTGCCACCCGTCACGTGCGCGGGTCGAATTTCTGCCAAATGAATGTGTTCCCAGACCGGGTTTCAGGGCGGGCGATTTTGGTGTCGGCCACCGACAACCTTATAAAAGGCGCGTCTGGCCAGGCCATCCAAAATATGAATGTTGCCTTTGGCTTTGCTGAGACCACCGGCCTTGAAGCTGGGCCACTTTTCCCATGACCACGACACCATCAATCCAGGGGGCGGTGCTGGCCTTTGGCGACCAAGTCCCGCGCATTGGCGATGATGTGTTCGTGGCGGCCGGAGCCGTGGTCATCGGCGACACAGAAATTGGCGCGGGATCCAGCATTTGGTTCAATGCCGTGGTTCGTGGCGATGTGAATGAAATCCGCATAGGTGCCGGCACAAACATTCAAGACGGCACCATTGTCCATGTGACCACTGACGGTCACGGGACGTATATTGGCAATGATGTGACGGTGGGCCACAACGCCATTATTCACGCCTGCACAATTCACGACCGCAGTCTGATCGGGATGGGAGCCTGCTTGTTGGATGGCGCGGTGGTGGAATCCGGGGCAATGGTGGCGGCCGGGGCTTTGGTAACGCCGGGCAAAACAGTTCCGTCAGGGCAATTGTGGGCGGGCAGCCCAGCCCGGTTTATGCGCGATTTGAACGCGGCAGGGCTTGCTGAAATCGAAGAGTCCGCCAGCCATTACGCGGACCTGGCGCGGGCCTATAGGGAAGGTCCAGCGCCGCAGTAACGAAGCTGTCACGCACCATTGACCCAAATTGAAGGTTGATCGCTGGAAATTGGATCATATCTGTCCGTGCAGCAGGGTTCACAAATCGGCGTAATAGGAGTGCCAGGGTGTGAGAACGAAGCGTTCCATTCGCGCCATCGGCATCGGGGCCACGGTACTCGTCGGTGCCGTGGCGATTCTTGGCACCACCGGCGGCCTGGAAGATTGGTCGCGTCTTTCCCCCATCGACTTCGTCTGGGCGGCTGTTGCCGTCGCCGCTATTTGGGCCAGTGCCTCCACTGCCCTTGTTTTGAAGGGCCGTGACCGAATTACCTGGGGCCTGATGGCCGCAGCATCCTTCGCCTGGTTGATTGGCATGTTAGTGGCCCAGGGCATTGCCTTGACCGGCGGCTATCACGGGGAAGACGCGTCGTTAGCTGACCTCGGGTTGTTGGCCATGGCACCTTTGTTGGCCGCCGCCCTGGTATTTTTCCGCCCCGCAAACGATGGCTGGGACATGCGGCGGCTTTTGACTTTGGGCATCATTGCCAGCGCCCTGACCATCACCGTAGCCACGGTGTTCGATGATCTTGCTCGCGCCATGAACGATTTCGGCTTGATCGTAGTCGTGGCGGTGGCCTACGCAGTTCTGTACATGACCGCCCTTACGTTCGGTGCCTATCTGCTGCGCGGCGGCACTTCCGGGTCCGGCGGCCGCCAACGGGTGCTGATGTTGATGGTGGCCGGCATTGGCAGTCATGCGGTGGCCCAAGCTTGGTATGGATTTTCGGTGGTTGCTGGCCCCGTGCCCGATCGGTTTGATCGCGGGGCTTTGTGGCTTGTGGGGTTTGGATTTTTCATCTGGGCTGCCATGGAGGCTCGGGCCGACGAGGCCAAACCAGCGACAGGCCGCTCCATTGTGGAGCCCACCAGCGAGGGGGAAACCTTCATCATCGGCGGCGCGCTGATGGCGGTGTTGCTTACTGGTGTGTTCTATCGGGACACCATTGCCCCAGAAATCATGACCGTTCTTTCCGTACCGGTTGGGGTGTTGATCGTGCTGTTGACCATGCGGGAACATAGCACCCTGAAGGTCGAGCGCCGCCGCCGGAAGCGTTCCGAAGCACAATCAGCCGTGAGCCGTGACGCCTTTGAAAACATGGTCGAAGGCATCGCAATGTTCGGACCGGATGGTCGGATGGTGGCGTGCAACAGCCGACTGATGGAGATTTTTGACCTGCCTGTAGATGTGGTGGAACGGGGGACTTCCGTGGAAGAATTTGTTCGCCTGAATGCCGCCCGAGGCGAATTTGGCCAGGACGATCCCGATGGTGTGGGGCGCCTTGCGGCCATTCAGACCTTTCCCTTCACCATTGATCACACGCGGCCTGACGGCACGGTGCTGGAAATTCGCGGCAACACGGTTCCCGGCGGTGGTCGCGTTCATACGTATACCGATGTCACCCGGCGGAAAATTGCCGAAAACCGATTGGTGGTGGCGGTGGAAAAAGCAGAAGCCGCGAGCAAGGCTAAATCAGAGTTCTTGGCGGTGGTCAGCCACGAATTGCGCACGCCGCTCAATGCGGTGATCGGATTTGCCGAAATGCTGCAACACGAAGTGGATGGCCCCCTTAGCCCCAAACAGAAAACCTATACCAATGACATCCTTGGATCGGGGCAATCTCTGTTGGCTCTGATCAACGACGTTCTGGATTATTCCAGGATCGAGGCCGGAGACATGGATCTGAATCCTGAAAAGATCGATTTGGCCAGCCTGATCGAAACCAGCCTGATCCCGATCCGGCCAAAGGCGAACCGCAAACGCATCACCGTTCAAATCGAGGTCGATAGAACGCTGCCGGATTTAGAAGCCGACCCAGCCATGGTCTCCAGAATTCTGGTCATCCTCCTGTCCAACGCCATCAAGTTCACCCCTGAGGGTGGCCAGGTGGTCATTTCGGCGCGTAAAGATCTGGATTCTGAGGTTCGTCTATGTGTCTCCGACACCGGCATTGGCATGACAGGGGACGAAATCGCCATGGCCTTCGACAGCTTTGCCCAGGGCGATAGTTCCCTGGCCCGACAGTATGAAGGCCTTGGGATGGGGTTGCCGTTGGCACGGTCCATGGCGCGGCTTCAAGGGGCCGATGTGGCCTTGGCCAGCGAACCAGGGATCGGTACCACTGCCACCTTGCAAATCCCCATCACTAGGGCTGTAAAATCCATTCCCACATCTGGCGGTGGGATTTTGTCGGATCCGGTGGCCTAGCGCCCCCCCAAATCCCATAACTCAACCGTCAAGGCGTGTTGATCGCCCAGGGCGCAAACCGTATGGTAAAGGCGATTTTGGCTGGCGCGCGCGCGGCCAACCGTTTGTTGCGGGCGCAAGGGATGCGGACAGGGTTGACCGCGGGAGTTGAGCGAATGAAGAACCGAGCACGGTGGGCCACGACACCAATGTTGATCGCAGGGGCTGCGATCGTCCTTTCCGGGTGCACTTACATCCCAGATTGGGCCAATCCAGTCGAATGGTACGACGGGCTGTTTACCGATGACGGTGCGGCTTTTATTGACGCGCCCCGTGAAGCCGGAGAAGGCGGGTTTCCTGCCGTTGCCGACGTCCCCGGCGCGCCGCCCCCCGCCGCAGTCCCGGCTGAACGCCAAGCGCTGGCCGAAGGATTGGCCGGTGATCGCGAAAACGCCCGGTATTTGGAACAACAATTGCGCCAGGGTGGCGCGGCAGACGCCGCCGTGGTTGTGGCTGCGGCGCC
>JABHVE010000029.1 GCA_018658465.1 Alphaproteobacteria bacterium | reverse complement strand
CCCAGTGATTTGGCGGCGGCCATGGCGAGCGCTGCGGCTGACGTAGACAGCGTTCTAGACAATCTTTTGCCGGAACCCGAAGGCCCAGAGGCCCAGGTGTTTGAGGCCATGCGCTATGCCACCTTGGCACCGGGAAAGCGATTTCGCCCGATTTTGGTGCTTACCACAGCCGATCTGTTCGGCGTTGGTAGGCGTTCGGCCCTGCGCGTCGCGGCGGCGGTGGAAATGGTTCACACTTATTCACTGGTCCACGATGATTTGCCGGCCATGGATGATGACGCGGTGCGCCGGGGGCAGCCCACGGTCCATCTGCAATACGACGAAGCCATTGCCATTTTGGCCGGGGACGCTTTGTTAACCTTGGCATTCGAGATCCTGTGCGATGACGAAACCCATTCTGACCCGGCGGTTTGCCTGGAATTGGTGCGGGCCTTGGCCCATGCATCGGGGGGCAACGGCATGGTTGGCGGCCAAATGATTGATCTACGGCTGCAAAAAACAGTCACCGACATCGGTACAATCACGCGGTTGCAGCAGCTGAAAACAGGTGCTCTGATCGCCTATGCCAGCGAGGCAGGGGCGATTTTGGGCCGGGCGCCGAACAAATTACGCCAGGCTTTGCGCGCCTTTGCCCATGATTTGGGCTTGGCGTTCCAAATTATTGACGATTTGCTGGATGCCGAGGGATCGGAGGAAGCCGTGGGAAAAAAGGTTGGGAAGGACGCCGCTGCGGGCAAAGCAACGTTTGTGTCGCTGCTGGGCGTCGATCGGGCGCGGACTCAGGCGGATATCCTCACGGACCAAGCGATCCAACATCTGGATCCGTTCGCCGAACAGGCTGATTTTTTGCGCCGGCTGGCGCAATTTGCTATCCATCGCAGTGCCTGATTCTTAAGGACTTGATGTGCCGTACTCCCGAACAACCGAATTGCTGGACACTGTTCAAAGCCCCGCCGATGTGCGCGGCCTGGATCCGGCCCAGCTTCCCCAGCTAGCCGAGGAAATTCGCGGAGAGATTCTGCGCGATGTGGCGGGCACCGGCGGGCATTTGGGGGCGGGCCTTGGGGTGGTGGAGCTTACCGTCGCCCTGCACCACATTTTTGATACCCCCGATGATCGCCTGATTTGGGATGTGGGCCACCAAGCCCACGCCCATAAAATCTTGACCGGCCGTCGGGACCGCATGGGGACCATGCGCCAGGGGGGCGGTTTATCTGGGTTCACCCGCCGCGACGAAAGCGAATACGACCCGTTCGGTGCCGGGCACAGCTCGACATCTGTTTCCGCCGGCCTTGGTATGGCGGTTGCGCGGGATTTAACCGGCAGCTCTAACAACGTGGTGTGCGTGATTGGCGACGGGGCCATGACCGCCGGCATGGTCTATGAAGCCATGAACAACGCCGGGTCCATGGCCAGCCGTTTGATCGTCATTTTGAATGACAACGACATGTCCATTTCCCGCAACGTGGGGGCCATGCGCGCATATTTGTCGCGATTGATTTCGTCGCGCCAATACCGAGGGTTTCGCCGTGCCGCCAAACGCGTTGCAGCCAAGTTCCCCCAACCAGTGGAGCGTACGGCCAAGCGGGCCGAGGAATACGCCCGTGGCATGGCCACCGGCGGCACGCTGTTCGAAGAATTGGGATTCTTTTATGTGGGCCCACTGGATGGCCACGACATAAGCCGGATGCTGCCGGTTCTTCGCAACGTCCGGGATTACGAAGAAGTTGGCCCGGTGCTGGTGCATGTGCGCACAGAAAAAGGTCGGGGCTATTCTCCGGCAGAGGATTCAAAAGAAAAATTCCATGGGGTGGGGAAATTTGATTTGGTCACGGGGGCCCAGATTGCGCCCCGGCCGGAAACACCCCAATTCACCGAGATTTTTTCCGACGCCTTGATCGCCGAAGCCGAACGGGACGAAGCGATCGTGGCGATCACCGCCGCCATGCCAACGGGAACGGGCCTGAGCAAATTCGAAGAACGATTCCCTGACCGATGCTTTGACGTGGGCATTGCCGAACAGCACGCCGTGACATTTGCTGCGGGCTTGGCCGCTGAAGGCCGCAAGCCGTTCGCCGCCATCTATTCCACATTCTTGCAGCGCGCCTACGACCAGGTCGTGCACGACGTGGCTTTGCAACGTTTGCCGGTGCGGTTCGCCGTGGATCGGGCAGGCCTTGTGGGGGCCGATGGGCCAACCCACGCGGGGGCCTTTGATTTGGGATTCTTATCGTCCTTGCCAGGCTTTGTGGTGATGGCACCGTCAGACGAGGCGGAATTGGCGCGCATGGTGGCCACCGCGGCGGCGATTGATGATGGACCTTCGGCGTTCCGTTTTCCCCGCGGCGAAGGGGTGGGGGTGCCGGTGCCCGTGCACCCGGATCCATTGCCCATCGGTCGTGGCCGGATTGTCCGCGAAGGCGATGCCGTCGCGATTTTGTCGTTGGGGGCACGGCTGCAAGAATGCCTGATGGCGGCCGATCTTTTGGCGGCCCGGGGGATCGAGGCAACAGTGGCCGATGCCCGATTTGCCAAGCCTTTGGATGTGGAATTAATCGGCCAACTGGCGCGGAACCACGGGGTGTTGCTGACGATCGAAGAAGGGTCTGTTGGCGGGTTCAGTGCCCACGTTTTGGGTCACTTGGCACTGTCCGGCCTGCTTGATGGGGCCCTGAAAGTCCGGCCGCTTTATTTGCCGGATCGCTTCATCGAACACGCGGCCGCGGATGTTCAGTACGCAGATGCTGGCCTCGATGCCGCGCATATTTCTGCCACTGCATTGCAAGCGCTGGGTCGTCCGGAACCGCGTGAGGCTCCGGCCCGGGCCTGACCGCTACATGACGTCGGCCCCGGCCAAACGGCGCCTAGATGCTGAACTTGTGGCCAGGGGGCTCGCCAAAACCCAGTCCAGCGCCCGCGCCATGATTTTGGCGGGCCTAGTTTCCAGCGACGGCGGTTCATTGTTGAAACCTGGGGCGCGGGTTGACCCATCAAAATCCATCATTGTGGATGACGACGAGGGAACCTGGGTTGGACGCGGGGGCCTGAAACTCTCCCACGCCCTGGAGCATTTCAAAATCGACCCGGCAGGGGCGGTCGCGCTGGACATCGGCGCATCAACCGGCGGGTTCACGAACGTATTGCTGACCCGGGGCGCGTCACGCGTCTATGCGGTGGACGTGGGCGTCGATCAATTGGCCAAGCCATTGCGCGACGATTCCCGGGTGGTGGTTTTGGATGGGGTGAATGCCCGGGCCCTGAGTACCGAAGACATCCCCCAAGCCATCGATTTGATTGTCTGTGATGCCAGCTTCATCGGCCTGGAAGTTGTTCTGCCGAATGCTATGGGGTTGGCGGCTCCCGGTGCGCACCTCGTGGCGCTGATCAAGCCGCAATTCGAAGTGGGCCCGGACCGGGTGGGCAGAAGTGGGATCGTCCGTGACTCCGACTTGCACACGGAAGTCTGCGACCGAATAAAAGGGTGGCTGGGTGCCCAGGGCTGGGAAGTTTTGGGTGTCACGACAAGCCCCGTTGATGGGGCCAAGGGCAACAAAGAATTTCTGATCGCGGCGCGGCGCAGCTAGCCAGGGCTAGCCCATCTGTCCTCGATGGCGAAGCATCTGATCTGCTAGCACGCAAGCGACCATGGCTTCGCCCACTGGGACCGCGCGAATTCCGACACAGGGATCGTGGCGTCCGGTGGTGACAATTTCGGTGTTTTCCCCGTCTGCCGTCACGGTTTCCCTGGGGATCAAAATGCTGGACGTTGGCTTCACGGCAAATCGCGCCAAGATGTCCTGGCCGCTGGAAATGCCCCCCAAGATTCCCCCGGCATTGTTGGATTTGAAAACAACACGGCCGCCTTCGTTGCGCATTTCGTCGGCGTTCTCTTCGCCACGCATGCGGGCGGTGGCGAACCCGGCCCCAATTTCCACACCTTTCACGGCGTTGATGCTGGTGAGCGCCGCCGCCAATTCAGAATCCAGTTTGCCATAGACCGGCGCGCCCCACCCCGCTGGAACCCCGGATGCCACCACTTCAACCACCGCGCCGACGGATGACCCGTCCTGGCGAATTGCGTCCAAATAGGGATCCCAAGCAGCGGCCGCATCGGCGTCCGGGCAAAAAAACGGGTTACGATCAATTTCGTCCCAATCCCATTTGGCGCGGTCGATGGTTTCTGTCCCCACTTGGACCAAAGCCCCGCGAATGTTAACTCCGTCGCCCAAAACTTTCCGTGCGATGGCTCCGGCGGCAACGCGCGAAGCCGTTTCCCTGGCCGATGATCGGCCACCGCCACGATGATCGCGGATGCCGTATTTTTGCTGATACGTGTAATCGGCGTGGCCCGGTCGGTGCTTGGCTGAATTTTCCCCGTAATCTTTTGACCGTTGATCGACGTTTTCGATCATCAGACTGATCGGGGTGCCTGTGGTTTTGCCTTCGAACACGCCTGACAGGATCTTCACCGTGTCGGGTTCCTGCCGCTGGGTGACAAATTTTGACGTCCCGGGGCGGCGGCGATCCAAAAAGCCCTGGATGTCGGCCTCGGTCAAAGGAATATTTGGCGGGGTTCCGTCAACCACACAGCCGATAGCGGGGCCATGGCTTTCACCCCAGGTGGTGAACCTAAACAGCGTCCCAAAGGTATTGTCAGACATTCAATATCCGCGTTGTGCCGGACCGACGATGACTCAAGTTGGGGGCTAGTCCCCAGAGTTTCCGGCGGTGGCGATGTCGGGCGCATCTGCGCGCTTCATTCCAACCACATTATACCCTGAATCTACGTGGTGTATTTCACCTGTGACTGCACTGGCCAAATTGCTGAAAAGGTAGACCGCCGCACCCCCCACCTCGTCGATGGTGACGTTGCGCCCCAAGGGGGAATTCAGTTCATTCCATTTCAAAATGTAGCGAAAATCTCCGATGGCCGAGGAAGCCAAGGTGCGCACAGGACCTGCGGAAATCGCGTTCACCCGAACGCCGGTGGCCCCCAAATCCATGGCCAAGTATCCCACGCTGGCGTCCAAGGCGGCCTTGGCCACACCCATAACATTGTAGTGGGGGATGACCTTTTCCGACCCGAAGTACGTCAATGTGATCAGGCTTCCGCCTTCGGACATATACGGCTGGGCGTGGCGGCACATTGAGGTGAACGAAAAACAACTTGTTGCCATCGTGACATTGAAATTTTCCGGCGAGGTGTCGATGTACCGGCCTTTCAGTTCGTCTTTGTGGGAAAACGCGATCCCGTGCAGAACAAAATCGATCTTTCCCCATTCGTCCCCAAGGCGTTTAAACGTTTCCGCCAATTCATTTTCATTGGTGGCATCGCACTGCAAAATCAGGTCAGACCCCAAGGATTTCGCCAGGGGCCGCACGCGCTTTTCCATCATCTCGTTTTGGCAGGTAAAGGCTAGCTCGGCACCGTGGGCGACACAGGCTTTTGCTACGCCCCAGGCCAGGGAACGCTCGTTTGCGACCCCGGTAATCAGCCCGCGTTTTCCAGCCAACAGTGGCGCGGCATCAGTCATCAAATACTCCTATTGCGTGAACCCAACCGTCACGCTGTGCGCTGCGCGGCATCGTACACAGGATCGCCGTGCCAAAAAACCAATAGTTATTTGGCCCCTACTTGCGCGGATCGTAGTTGTGATCCTTGCTCCATTTGGCCACAAACGTGGCCCAGTCAGAATCGCCGGGGTCGGGCAACGCGACCTGAAGCCGCACATAATGATCCCCGACCTTGCCGTTTTTTCGCCGGATTCCCTGGCCCTTCAAGCGCAATCGCGTGCCGGTGTTGGATCCTTTTGGCACGGTAAGTGAAACCGAGCCGTGAATTGTCGGCACATCGACTTTCGCTCCTTGAACCGCCTCGCCAATTGTGACCGGAAGATCAGCGGAAATATCGTTGGCGGTCCGGGTAAATGTTGGGTGGGGGGATACGGTGACTGTAACCATCAAATCCCCAGGGGGACCACCGTTGGCACCCTTGTTGCCCTGGCCTTTCAGGCGAATGGATTGGCCGGATGAGATCCCGGCCGGGATCACGGCCTCGATGCGACCGCTGTCCGTTGTGATCTGCCGTTTGGTCCCCAATGCGGCATCCAGGAACTTGACCTTGATGGTCTTGGTTTTGTTGGCGCCCTTGAATTCCGGAGCGGCGCGTGGGCGACCTCGCCGCGCGCGGCCACCCCCAAAAAGCGGCGACAAAAGGTCTTCAAAATCCGCTCCGAACCCGCGACCGCTTCCGGGGAAGCCCCCCATCCCAGGTTGCCCGCCGGCACCTTGGCTGTGGAAATTGCTGTGAAATTTCTCGTTCCCCTCGCCGTCGATTTCGCCCCGATCAAACCGCTGGCGCTGCTTTTCGTCCCCCAAAATGTTGTAGGCAGCCGTGATCTCTTTGAACCGTTCGGCGGTCTTTTTGTCGCCGGAATGACGGTCCGGGTGGAATTTCTTAGCCATCGCCCGGTACTGCTTTTTGATTGCAGCCTGATCCGCTTCGCGGGGCAGTTCCAAAATTGTGTACGGATTTTTCATAAGGGCTTCGCGCTAACAAAAATCGGAGCAAACATAATACAGGGCGGTTGTTCTGCCCTTTTGAAACATTTGGGGCTAGCGGGGCGGGTACACAAGGTTGATCTACCGAAGCTTAACCCAATCGTTCAGCAATTCTGCCGCCAGGGCCAAGTCATTTTCGGTCATCTCGGCCCTCAATTTCGCCAAAAATTGCGTGGCCTCCAGGTGCCCCTGGCCCGATGCCAAGGTCCACCACAGGTATGCCTGGGGCGCGTTAGGTGGGATTCCAGCCCCATCCCGATACATCCCCCCCAACAAAAACTGCGCGGACGGGTCACCTTGGACCGCGGCCGGCAATAAATTGGCCAAGGCGGTCAGATAATCCCCTCGGCGGAACGCGACCAGCCCGGCAATACCGGGATTTTCCGCCACTTCGATGCCTGCCAAGGTATCGGGGACAACAATGGGCAGGCGTGGTGCCGCGGCGTCATCCTGCCCAGGTCCAGGGAGAGGGGGTGGGGATGGGCCGATCGGGATTTCCGCCTCACCCACCACCACCGTGGGGATAACCTCCTCTGGAATGGCTTCCAAATTCACCACCACCGCAGGTGCGGGGTTGGCAGCAGCTTCCATCAACCGGGCCGCCGCCTCCACCAGCTCCGCGGCTTCCACCACCAAAATTGCGGGCGGCGGCGGCAATCGCTGTGGCAAAGGTTCGGGCTCGGGTTCCACAGCCGCCGCGACGACCGGTTCGGGTGCTGGGACAGGCTCCGGCATTGGTTCTGGTACTGGGACGGGCTCCGGCTCCGGCTCCGGCTCCGGCTCCACCACCGCAACGACAACCGGTTCAGGAACCGGAGTTGGCTCAGGCTCAGGGATTGGGGCTGGCTCTGGGACTGGGGCTGGCTCTGGGACTGGGGCCGGTTCTGGCTCGGGAACCGGTTCTGGCTCGGGAACCGGCTCTGGCTCCACCACCGCAACGACAACAGGCTCTGGCTCCGGCAGGGGCGCGGGTTCAGTGGGCTGTTGTGCCAACAGAATGCGGTGTTGTTCGATGGCGGCGGGATGGCCCAACCCGGCCGCCATTGCATACCATTCCAGCGCCCGAATTCGGTTGGCTTCGACCCCCAACCCATTTTCGTACATCAGACCAAGATTGAATTGCGAAACAACGTGACCTTGGCGAGCCGCCAGCTCGAACCAATTGGCCGCCACCCCATAATCTTGTGGCACGCCGTTGCCCGACAAATATAGATTTCCCAGGTTGGCTTGGGCCCGAGCGTTCCCTGCTTCGGCGGCTCTTTGGTACCAATACACGGCTTGGCCAGCATCGGCTTCGACCCCTTGGCCGCTTTGATACAGCAATCCAATATTTCGCTGGGCGGCGTCGTTGCCGGCCTCGGCCTCGGGCAGCCATTGCTCGAACGCGGCGGCAAAATCCCCGGCTTCATAGGCCACAACACCGGCGGCAAAATCGGCGTTCGCCGCGCTGGACCACAGGGACGCAGCAACGGTGGCCGCAGTAAGTAGGCAGCGACCTAGCCGATGCAGGGTCCGCTCATTTATTTTGATCTTGGTGCCCACTAAATCGCCCAAACAGGGCGCTGCGGGCCGATTTTATCCGTCGCCCTGTTGAATTTCCCAGGTACCATCCGGTTGAACGCATGCTTGGCCAAAGGCTTCCTGGGTTTCGCCGCCAATGGTTACGGTCTGCTGGAATTCGCGGCAGTAGATGCCCGGTTCCGGCTGGGTGGTGTTCAAGGGAATAAAGGTCCCGGCGTGGCCGTTGTCGGGATTTTGCCAGGAGGTTTCGGTACCCTTTGGCGACTCATTCAGCGCCTGCTCCGTGGTTTGAGCCATCATTTGCCGGTCCACGTCATCCAGGGTTCGGCCAATTTCGCCGCCGACCATAGCCCCCAGCAAGGTGCCGATGCCCACGGCCAAGGGACCACCGTCCCCGGCCTCTGCACCCGCAAGGCCGCCAGCAATGGCCCCAAGCAAGGTGCCAACGGTTTCATTTTGGCCCGCTTCGGGACCACAGGCCGACAAGGGAAGAACGATCGCGGCCATCGCAGCAAATTTCAACGAATGTTTCACTGGCTCTACACCTTTCAAATCGACGCCAAACCAAGGTCTGTGGCGGGAACTATACATCATCAGGCCTGGGATAGAAAACCAGCCCCAATCGGGGTCTCCGACCAATAGCCAATCTAAATGCTGACGGCTAAGATAGGGTTGCCGGCGGGGCAATTGGACCGCGCCTTTCCCCAAAGGCGCGGGATTTTATGAACAAGCCGGAAAAGGCAGACCCAATCGCGCTGTTCCAGGAATGGCTGGAAAAAGCGGTCAGGTCAGAGCCCGTAAACCCCCACGCCATGGCCTTGGCCACGGCCACGCCAGATGCCGCGCCGTCGGTGCGTATGGTGTTGCTGAAAGACGCTGATCCCAGCGGATTTGTTTTCTACACCAATTTAGGCAGCCAAAAGGCTGAGGAGCTGGCGACAAATCCGGCGTGCTCGTTGTGCTTTTATTGGAAATCCTTGGCCCGGCAGGTCCGAGTAGAGGGCCTCGCCCAGCCGGTGGAGGGAGCGGAGGCCGACACCTATTTCGACACCCGCCCTCGGGAAGCGCGCATTGGCGCCTGGGCATCAAAACAAAGCCAACCATTGACCGGGGCCCTGGAATTGGAGAAGGCTGTGGCCAAGCAGGCGGTCCGGTTCGCTGTGGGGAAGATCCCCCGGCCGGATTTTTGGTCCGGTTATCGGGTCGTGCCCAACCGTATTGAATTTTGGCGGGAGCGCCCGTTTCGCTTGCACGAACGCATCGTTTATACCCAGGACAGTGGCACCTGGAAATCCGAAGGAATGTACCCATAACCATCGAAGAAAATTCTCCGGCTGATCGAGCCGCAATCAACGCACGATTGATGCGCCAGGCCACCTATGCCTCGGTGACCGTGGCGGTGACGCTGATTGTCGCCAAACTGGTGATTTGGAACATGTCGGATTCGGTGGCGTTGCTCAGCTCGCTGATCGATTCGACCCTGGATGTGATGGCGTCCCTGATTAGTCTGTTTGCGGTTCGCCAGGCGTTGATGCCGGCAGACAAGGAACATCGGTTTGGCCACGGCAAAGCCGAATCCTTGGCCGCCTTGGGGCAGTCTTTGTTTGTGGGTGGGTCGGCAATCTTCCTGGTTTTTGAGGCTGGCGGTCGGGTCCTGCGACCCCACGAAATAGACCACGGGATCGCTGCCATATCGGTGATGGTGCTGTCTCTTGTCCTTACCCTCGCCCTGGTTCAATTCCAACGGTACGTCATCAAAGAAACCGGCTCCATGGCCATCGCCGCCGATTCTTTGCATTACTCCGCCGATCTTTTGGTGAACAGCGGGATCATTATTGGCCTGATCGCCGTGACCGCCTTGGGGTGGACTTTGGCGGATCCCATCGTCGCATTGGCGGTGGCGTTTTATCTTAT
>JABHVE010000030.1 GCA_018658465.1 Alphaproteobacteria bacterium | reverse complement strand
GAGCCCCAAGAGGCGCCCTGATCCACGACCCGGACGGTGTATTTGACGAAGAGTCCCTGAGGCGTATGGCTGCAGACTGGCCGGGCCTGGAAGGAATGGACCTAGCCCCCGAAGTCTCCACGGATCAACCCCATCCATGGACCCAAACCAGATGGCAGTTGGGCCAAGGGACCGGCGATCTTAGGGACGCCAAATTCCACGTGGTGGCCGTGGACTATGGGGCCAAGCACAACATCCTTCGCAGTTTGGCGTCGGTCGGATGTCGGGTGACGGTGGTTCCGGCCAAATCAACGGCCGCTGAAATTCTCGCCCACAACCCCGACGGAGTGTTTTTGTCCAATGGCCCCGGCGACCCTGCCGCCACGGGGGTTTATGCGGTGCCCGCAATCAAAGGGGTGCTGGACGCTGGCGTGCCGTTGTTCGCCATTTGCCTGGGGCACCAATTGTTGGCGTTGGCACTGGGGGCGAAAACCAAGAAAATGCACCAAGGCCACCGGGGAGCAAACCATCCGGTCAAAGATTTGGCCACTGGCAAGGTGGAAATCACCAGCCAAAACCACGGATTTGTGGTCGATCCGGCAACCCTGCCAGCCGGGGTCACAGCCACCCACGAAAGCCTGTTCGATGGCACATGCGAAGGCCTAGCCGTGGACGGCAAGCCGGTGTTTTCCGTGCAATACCACCCGGAAGCCTCCCCCGGCCCCCACGACAGCCGCTATTTGTTCGAACGCTTCACCGATATGATGGAGGCGCGGTCGTAGCCAATGCCTAGGCGCACCGACATTAACTCAATCCTGATCATCGGCGCCGGGCCCATCGTCATTGGCCAAGCCTGCGAATTCGATTATTCCGGCACCCAAGCCTGCCGGGCTCTGAAGGCCGAAGGCTTTCGCGTGGTGCTGGTCAATTCAAACCCGGCAACGATCATGACCGACCCGGATTTCGCCGACGCCACGTATCTGGAACCGGTGACCCCGGAAGTCGTCGCGCGGATCATCGAAGCAGAACGCCCCGACGCCCTGTTGCCTACCATGGGCGGTCAAACCGCATTGAACGTGGCCATGGCCTTGGCCGACGACGGCACCCTAGAAAAATTCGGTGTGGAGATGATTGGGGCCGACCGCGACGCCATCCGCAAGGCCGAAGACCGCGAAGAATTCAGGGTGGCCATGGGCAACATCGGCCTGGAATGCCCCATTGCTGGCACGGCCAAGTCGGTCCCCGAGGCCATCGCCGTCCTTGAAACAGTCGGCCTGCCCGCCATCATCCGCCCCAGCTTTACCCTGGGCGGCCTGGGGGCCGGCGTCGCCCACGATCGGGAAAGCTTTGATCAGATGGTCGCCGCCGGGATCGATGCCTCGGCCATTGGCGAAGTGCTGATCGAAGAATCCGTGCTGGGCTGGAAAGAATTCGAAATGGAGGTGGTGCGGGATGTCAAAGACAACTGCATCATCGTCTGTTCCATCGAAAATTTTGACCCCATGGGGGTCCACACCGGGGACTCCATCACCGTGGCCCCGGCCCTGACCCTCACCGACAAAGAAATGCAGATCATGCGCGATGCCTCTATCGCCGTGCTGCGGGAAATCGGCGTGGAAACCGGCGGATCGAACGTGCAGTTTGCCGTGGACCCGGCCACCGGCCGCTTGGTGGTCATCGAAATGAACCCCCGGGTTTCCCGGTCGTCGGCGTTGGCATCCAAGGCCACCGGGTTCCCCATCGCCAAGGTCGCGGCGCGGCTCGCCGTCGGCTACACCTTGGACGAACTGGCCAACGACATCACTGGCGTGACCCCGGCGTCCTTCGAGCCCTCCATCGACTATGTGGTCACCAAGATCCCCCGGTTTACCTTCGAAAAATTCCCCGGGACCTCCAACGAACTAACCACATCCATGAAATCCGTGGGTGAGGTCATGTCCATCGGCGGGACATTCGCTGAGTCCTTCCAAAAAGCGTTGCGGTCCATGGAAACCGGCCTGACCGGCCTGGACGAAATCCCGGAACCCGAAGATTGGGCCAGCACCCTGGGCAGGCCCACGGCGGAACGGCCGTTGTTCATTGCCCAAGCATTCCGCGCGGGGCTTTCGGTGGAAGACATCTTTGCGACGTGCCAGATCGATCGGTGGTTTTTGCGCCAGATCGAAGACCTGGTCATTGCCGAAGACGGAATTCGCGACGCAGGCATGCCCGATGACCCCGCAGCTTTAAGTCGCATGAAACAACTGGGATTTTCCGACGGTCGATTGGCCCAATTGTGGGACACCGACGCCGCCTCCGTGCGGGCGCAACGATACAAATTGGAAGTGCGACCGGTGTTCAAGCGGGTGGACACCTGCGCCGCCGAATTCGAATCCCGGACGCCTTATATGTATTCGACCTATGAAAGCGCGGGCTGGGCGGATGGCTCCACCGAGTCCGAGGCGCAATCATCGGACCGCCGCAAAGTCATGGTGTTAGGCGGTGGCCCCAATCGCATCGGCCAGGGCATCGAATTCGATTACTGCTGTGTTCACGCGGCCTATGCCCTGTCCGAGGCTGGCTTCGAGACCATCATGGTCAACTGCAACCCAGAAACCGTGTCCACCGATTACGACACCTCGGACCGCTTGTATTTCGAGCCTCTGACTGCCGAAGACGTGCTGGAAGCCGTGGCGGTGGAACAATCCGCCGGGGAATTTTTAGGTGCCATTGTTCAATTCGGCGGCCAAACGCCTTTGAACTTGGCGCGGGAATTAGAGGCCGCAGGGGTCCCCCTTTTGGGGACCACCCCGGATGCCATTGATTTGGCCGAAGATCGCAAGCGGTTCCAGGAATTGCTGAACAACTTGGGCCTGCGCCAGCCGGTAAACGCCACAGCCACCAGTGCCGAGGAAGCAGAGAAAGCGGCCAGTTCTGTGGGCTATCCCGTGGTGATCCGGCCAAGCTACGTGCTGGGCGGCAGGGCCATGGAGATTGTCCACGATGTGGAAGCCTTGCGGCGGTACATGACCACGGCCGTCAAAGTTTCCAACCGCGCCCCGGTGCTGATCGATTCCTATCTGCGCGACGCCATCGAACTTGATGTGGATGCCTTGGGCGACGGCCAGGATGTGTTCGTGGCCGGGATCATGGAACACATCGAAGAGGCCGGGATTCACAGTGGCGATTCCGCCTGCGTGCTGCCCCCCCACACCATCTCCGCGGAAATGGTTATCGAATTGCGTCGCCAGACCGAGGCCTTGGCCCAGGGGTTGAACGTTGTCGGATTGATGAACGTGCAGTTCGCCGTGAAAGGCGATGCTGTTTATGTGTTGGAGGTGAACCCTCGGGCCAGCCGCACGGTACCGTTCGTCGCCAAGGCCACCGGCATTCCCATCGCCAAAATCGCCGCCCGGATAATGGCCGGGGAAAAGTTGGCGTCCTTTGACCTGCCCACGGACCATCTGAGCAAAAACCATGTGGCGGTCAAAGAGGCGGTCTTCCCCTTTGACCGGTTCCCGGGCGTGGACATCATTTTGGGGCCTGAAATGCGCTCTACTGGCGAGGTCATGGGCCTGGACAGCTCGTTCGAGGGTGCCTTTGCCAAATCTCAACTGGCCAGCGGCACTGTGCTTCCCACACAAGGCGTCGCGTTCGTTTCCGTCAAAGACGGCGACAAAGCCGCAATTTTTGATTCGGTCAAACAATTGGCCGATATGGGATTTTCCATCGTCGCCACACGGGGAACCGCGGAATTCCTAACCGCCAGGGGAATCGAGACCCAGTCGGTGAACAAGGTGCTGGAAGGAAAGCCCCATATTGTCGGATTGATCAAATCCGGCGGAGTCCAGTTGGTTTTGAACACCACTGAGGGTGCCCAGGCCATTGCTGACAGCTTTTCTCTGCGCCGGGCGACCCTGGTAAACCACGTCCCCTATTACACAACCGTGTCTGGTGCCCGGGCCGCTGTGGGGGCAATCGCCAAAATGCGCGCGGGAACACTTGAAGTCGCCTCGTTGCAGTCTTACTCTAGGACATCGCACTAGGAACTATAACGGCTGGTCGCGGCGGTTGAGACAGGACCGCCGGGGCTTTTCTTTTCCCGAACGCCTTGTCGATCACCGCGCGCAACCAAATTGGCTGAGTGAGACTCCATGGAAAAAGTACCAATGACCGAAGCAGGGTACGAAGCCCTGCTTGTGGAATTAAAGCGACTAAAGACCGAAGAACGCCCAAGTATTATCCGAGCGATCGAGGAAGCACGGGGCCACGGGGATTTGTCGGAGAACGCCGAATACCATGCGGCCAAGGAACGCCAAGCCTTTATCGAATCGCGGGTAGCGGAACTGGAAGACAAAACCGCGCGCGCCGAAGTCATTGATGTGTCTAAGCTTAGCGGCAAGCAGATCAAGTTTGGCGCGACCATCCGCTTGGCCGACGAGGACACAGACGCCCGCATCACCTATCAGATCGTCGGTACCGACGAATCCGACATCAAATCAGGGCTGCTTTCGGTTGGCTCACCCCTGGCACGGGCATTGATCGGCAAAACCAAGGGCGATTCGGTGGAAGTCGTGACCCCGGGCGGCTCAAAGGCCTACGAAATCATCTCGCTGAAGTTCAAATAGAGGCGATCGGCGGCGCTGCTATTCGATTTCGAAGGGCACCCCGGGCAAATCCTTGGACGATCGAATGCCTAAGGCGCTTTTCACCTGATCCACATTTGGGGCCGCGGTCAGCTCGCTGGTTAGCCAGCTTTGATAGGCATCCCAATCCGGGGCGACGACCTTCAAGATAAAATCAGTTTCCCCGGCCAACATCTGGCATTCCCGCACCATGGGCCATTTGTCCACCAGTGCCTCGAATGCCTGTAAGTCGCTCTCTGCCTGGGATTGCAAGCCCACATGGGCGAACACCGTCACCCCAAAGCCCAACATCGCGGGGTCAATATCCCCGTGATAGCCGCGAATGTATCCGGCGTCCTCCAACGCCCGGACCCGGCGCAAACAGGGGGGCGGTGAAATGCCCACATCCTTGGCCAGTTGGACGTTGGTAATACGGCCCTGATCCTGAAGAATGGCCAGGATTTGCCGGTCTATTTTATCCAGACGAACACGCGCCATGAAATTCCCTAACACCCCAGGCCCAAAGGCGACCCGATTGGATTAAACCTCAGGGTAATAATATTTCAAGGGCGCGGCAACACGTCACGGGGCCCGGGCACACCATGTTGCTTGCCACAGGCCCCGGAGTGCAGCCACTATGGAGATCCAAACGGCCTGTGGGGGATTTTCCCCACCCTCAGATTTATCGGTTATTCAGACAAGACGTGCATTTGGAAAACGACCCCACATGCTGGGTGGTCAGCGATGGCCGACCTGGAATGGAAAACCAGTGCATGGGCTTGGCCGAAGCCGTTGGCCTGGCGTTTACGGTCAAACAGATTCATCCCAGGGCACCGTGGAAATTTTTGCCATCGGTGATGTGGCCAGCCCCCTTGGCATCATTGGGACCAACCAGCGATCCTATTTCACCCCCCTGGCCGCGCCTGCTGATTGGTACCGGACGTCTAAGCGTCGCCATTTCCATGGCGGTGCGGCGGCATAGCGGCGGGCGCACGTTTACAGTCCAAATCCAAAACCCCGCCGTTTCGCCCCGGCATTTCGATTTGGTGGTCCCGCCCCGCCATGATCGTTTGCGCGGCCCCAATGTTGTCTCGTCGCGGGGGGCGCTGCACCGGGTCACCGACGACCGCCTAGCCGAAGCGGCCAAAGAATTCGCACCGATGGTGGCCCATCTGCCAAGGCCCTTGGTGGCCGTGCTGGTGGGCGGCGACAACGGGGTCTACAAATTGACAGCCCAGGGAACCCGGGAATTGGCAGCAAATCTTGTGGCCATGGCAAAATTCACCGGCGCTGGCCTGGCCGTGACGCCGTCAAGGCGCACGGGTTCGGCAAACGAGAAAATACTGCGGGAAGCCCTGTCGGAAGCCCCGGCGGTGGTTTGGGATGGCACCGGCGCCAATCCATATTTCGGATTTTTGGGACTGGCCGACGCCGTGGTGGCCACTTGTGATTCTGTTTCCATGGCGTCAGAGGCTGCGGCCACCGGCAAACCGGTCTATATAGTTGACCTGGAAGGCGGCAGCCGAAAATTCGATGAATTTCACCAAGGTCTTCGGGACGATGGCATCACCCGCCCTTTCACAGGCACTTTGGAAACCTGGACCTATGCGCCGTTGGACGACACGGCCCAGGTGGCGGCTTTGGTCCATCAACGGCTAAACGCCCACGCGGGGGCACGGTAACGTTATGACGATCTCGACAAATGGTTTGAACCTGGACGTCTTTACCGACACCCCCCTGGTCACTGATCCATACGAGCATTTGGTGGTTCCGGGATTTTTGGACCAAGGGATGATTGACGGTGCCACAGCGGATTTTCCCAATGTGGCAAAAGCCGGGTTGTTCCCCACCACCGAGGTGTCATGCACAGGCGGCTTCCAGAAATTGCTGGATGCCCTGGACGGGCCGGAGTTCGAAGCCGCCATCGCCGAAAAGTTTTCCGTGGAGGTGTCGGGCCTGCCAAAGCTATTTACCGTGCGCGGACGCGCCCAACCCAAGGATGGCCGCATCCACACGGATTCGGTCACCAAGGTCATCACCGTGCTGGTGTATCTGAACCGGGATTGGAGTGGGCTGGGGGGGCGCCTGCGGGTGTTGCGCGGCCCCGACGACATCGCCGATTACACCGCCGAGATTGAACCGGCCGCGGGCACCCTGTTCGCGTTTCTTCGATCCGACAAATCGTTTCACGGGCACGAGCCCTTTGATGGCGAACGCCGGGCGATCCAAATGAACTGGATGACCACCGTGGCCGTGCGGGATCGGGAAATTTCCCGCCACCGTTTTTCTTCCCGGCTAAAACGCTTGCTCCCAATCGGATAGAGAACTCTTTGCCCATGGCCCTGTCGATCGAGACATTCCTCCATCGCGACGGCACCCATATGGGTGCCAGTTTGTTCAAAGCCCTTGGGCACCCGATTGTTGTGGACCAAGCGGCGGACCTTGTCGCGCGGCTGAAAACCGCCGACACCCTGGCGGTGTTCGACCCTTCTGGACATCTCGCGCCCTTTGCCGCCTTGCACGGGGAATTCCCCTGCGCCGGAGTGTTTGTTCAAGACATCGGCCACGTGGGCCAGGCATCCCTGGGCCAGACCACCCAGGTGATCTCGGACCTGGAAAATTTGAACGCCTCGATGGTGCTGATCGCCGCCTTTGATTCCGCCCGCCTGGAATCCCAGATCCGCCATTTGGCACCGGACGCCGAGATCATAAGTTTCGATGCCATGCGGATCCCCGATGACTGGCTCAGCAATCGGCGGCGGTACTTGGACCCCCTAAACTTTGCCACCAATTTTGCCTTTTTGCGCGACTCTGAGGCCAGTCACACGGCAATTCGATCCGCCAATTATTGGGGCGGATACGGGGCGCAAAATCCCGAAATTTGGGCGCGGCTGTTTGATGAAAACGGCGGCGTATTGGCCGATTGGTTTCACCCGTTGCCAGCCGCCGGTGGCACCTATTGCATCGACAGTCGCGAGGTACGGGAACGCTTTGGCCTAGAACCCTTTGCCGGATCCTTGTTCATCCATGCCCTGCGGGTCCGCGGCCACGACGTGGTCAAATACGCCCTGGATACTTTCGGCGCCGACGGCATGCCGGTGTTGTCGGCGACCCACGACGCCAACGCCTGGCCGGCGGATTTGTACGCCGGGCTGCCGGCACCAGAAGCCGGAGAACGGGTGGTGTTGTGGGTACAGAATTCTCACCCCATCCCGATCCCTGCGAGCGCCATCGGCATGAACGTCATGGGCTCCGACCAAGTGGCCTGGCATGGGGACCCCATTCCGGCCTTTGGCACCCGCGCCATCGATACCTCGACTCTGTTGCCCGAAGCCGCCTGGCCCCAGCAGATTGAAATTCAGGCCGGGCGCTACTTTGTTCGTCCCCGATACGAAGTGTTCAACACCGGGCAAATGCGCAGCCGCATCGCCCACGCCAATGTGGAACGCACCGATCTTGCTGCCGATCCAAAGCTTGCCGATTTGGGCCCGGCCTTGGGCAAGGGCTTCATTCTGCCCCTGCCGATTTTGCCCAAAGCGGATTTTCATACTTCGATGCTGCCGACCCCCATGTCCACAGCCCAACAAGAACTGCCCCTGAAGCTGGTGATCTACGATCCAGATGGGAAAGAAATCACCACCAAGCCACTTGGCCGCCTGCTGCGCGCCAACCAGGGCCTTCTGGATATGGATGAACTGTCAGAGGGTCTTGGGGATTATGGCCACGGCGAGCTGATGTACGACTTCACCGATGGGGGCGAAGCCGATGGCTGGCTCCATGCCATCGCCCGGTTCACCCAACGGGCCTCCGGCCATGTGGCAGAAACCAGTTTTGGCGCCCACATTTACAACACCGCCGCGACATACAAGGATGAGCCCCAATCCTATGCCGGGCCGCCGCCGGGGCTCTCCACCCGGCTGTTCCTGCGCTTGGGGCCAGAGCCCTGCGACACCCTGTGTCACCTGATCTATGGGGCTTCCGCCCCGTGGCACCCGGCGTCGACCACGTCGTTGGTTTTGATGGATTCCCAAGGCAACGAAATTGAGACCTCCGAGGTTTCTATCCCCTGCGGCGGGTCGTTGCTTTGGCGATCCTCGGACATTTTCGATCATGACGCCCGCCTGCGTGCTGGCGACGGGGCCTATGTTTTGATCCGTGACGTGACCTGTCGATTGTTCGGATTTCATGGACTGATCATGGGGCCGGTGGACAAGGCGTCCTCGGCATTTTCCCTGGACCACATGTTTGGGTTTTGATCTGCCTTGCACAGTCCCGTGTGAAACGTGTGAACGCCTTGCACATAGGGCCTTGGGACAATAAATAAATGTGAAGGAATTCGGGGGTATAGTCGCCCCAAGTGCATTTGTCCGCTTATAGGATCGAAGTCATGGCCCACCATCATTCACAAGTTCTCATCATCGGATCAGGCCCCGCCGGGTACACCGCCGCTATCTATACGTCGCGGGCGGGACTGAAGCCGCGCATGGTGCGGGGCATGACCCCCGGTGGGCAGATGACCACCACCACCGAAGTGGAAAACTACCCCGGCTTTGCCGACGTCATCCAAGGCCCCTGGCTGATGGAGCAGATGGAAGGCCAAGCACGGTCCGTCGGCACCGATATGGTCGAGGATTTGATTACCTCTGTGGACCTGTCCCAGCGACCGTTCCAGGCCGTGGGGGATTCCGGAGATACCTATTCCGGCGACGCGCTGATTATCACCACCGGCGCCCAGGCCCGCTGGCTGGGATTGGACTCAGAAGAAAAATTCAAAGGCTTTGGGGTTTCGGCCTGCGCCACCTGCGACGGGTTTTTCTACAAAGACAAGGCCGTCGCCGTGGTTGGCGGCGGCAACACCGCTGCCGAAGAAGCCATGTTCCTGACCAATTTTGCCTCAAAGGTCACCTTGATTCACCGTCGCGACGCACTGCGGGCTGAAAAGATCCTGCAAGATCGTTTGCTGGCAAATCCCAAAATCGAAATGGCGTGGGACTCTGAATTGGACGAGGTTATTGGTGCTGGGGATCCCATGGGTGTCACCGCCGCCAAAATCAAAAATGTTAAGACCGGAGACATCACCGAGATCCCGGTCCACGGTGTGTTCATCGCCATTGGCCACGACCCGGCGACTGCCCTGTTCACCGGCCAGTTGGATATGGACGACGAAGGCTATTTGAACACCGCGGCAGATTCCACCCGCACAAACATCCCCGGCGTGTTTGCGGCCGGGGACGTCCAAGACAAAATTTATCGCCAAGCGGTCACGGCCGCTGGCACCGGCTGCATGGCGGCCTTAGAGGCCCAGCAATTTTTGGCCGAAACAGTGGTCGACGAAGGCTTGGTAAACGAAGGCGTGGCTGCCGAATAGCCGGCGCGCCTAGCCAAACCCCATAACCCCAGGCAGAGTCCGTCCATGGAATTGGACTGGGACAAGCTTCGGATTTTTCACGCTGTGGCCGAAGCCGGCAGCTTCACCCGCGCTGCCGAAGGTTTGGGCCTTTCCCAATCTGCGGTCAGTCGCCAAATAGGTGCCCTTGAGGCCACCTTAGGAATCGTTTTGTTTCGCCGCCATGCTCGCGGCTTGATGCTCACGGAACAGGGCGAAAGGTTATTCGTCACCGCCCGGGAAGTGGCGACAAAAATCGCCCAGGCAGAATCCCTGGCAAGCATCGACAAAGACACCCCCAGCGGTGATTTGCGGGTCACCACCACGGTGGCGTTTGGCTCCACCTGGCTCACCCAGCGGATTCGGGATTTCTTGGAACTATATCCAGAAATCTCCATCGAGCTGCTGCTGGACGATGGGGAGATCGATTTATCCATGCGCGAAGCCGATTGCGCCATCCGCCTGTACCGGCCCCACCAACCAGGCCTAATCGCCCGCAAATTGACCCGGGTGCAGTATTCCGTTTATGCGGCGCCCGCCTACCTGGATCGCAAAGGGGAGCCAAAGACAGCCGAGGATTTGGACATGCATGATCTGGTCATTTACGGCGCCAACACGCCGACCATGCTGGCCGACGTCAATTGGCTCATGACGGCCGGTGCCAACCCCGCCCACCCGCGAAAAGCCCGAGCAAAGATCAACAATATTTATGGGGTGTTGCAGGCCGTGGAGTCCGGTTTAGGGATCGGCTCACTGCCGGACTACATGGTCGACGGGAAAGCAAATTTGGTTCGCATTCTTCAAAATGTTCCAAGCCCGAATTTCGAGGCGTATTTCACCTATCCCGAAGAGCTGCGAGGGGCCCGGAGAATAGACGTTTTTCGCGATTTTTTGATTGCTGAGGTTGCCAGAGACGGGCCAAAAGCCACAGCAATCCTGGCCAATGGAGCCAATTAAAGGCCTTCCAACTCCCAAAATGGGAGCATGAGTTGCGCTCATTTGGACTGTCCCACCCTCAGCCATGCGTCCAGCGCATGGCTGAAATGTCACTACGGGTGTGGAAAATTGCCCTCAACGACCCTACATACATCCTCAGACGGGCGACGCGGGTAATTGCGGAGCCCATCGATCGGGCGAGAGCCCACCCCAAGTGGCCACGAGCATTATAGTTTGGCATGTGGTCCATTGCGTTTTCTGACGCAAGCCTCCCTGTTCGACTTGGCCGGGCCTTTAATTAAGCCCGGCCATTTTTTTGTCCGCAGACCCTTGGCCGGGGTATAAGGCTGACAACAAATTTTGTGGGAGACTTAAAAATGAACGCAAAGGGTATCGCTGCCCAAGCAGCAGCATTTGGGATTTTCGTTTTGGCCACGGTGTCAGCCGGCAGCGCCTGGAGCCAGAACGCTGACGATGACTGGACCCGCTTTGCCCAAGCCGGGGTCCAGGCCTATGGCTTGAACCAGGTCGAAACGGCGTTAGAAAACCTTGAAGCGGCCATGGAGATCGCCGACGCAAATTTCGCCGACGACGACCCGCGATTACTGGGAAGCATGTTGAATTTGGCCCCGGTGTATTCCTCGTTGGATCGGTTTGACGAAGCCGTCCTCCTGGCGGAACGTGTGGTGGCCCTTCACGACCAATTGGGCGGCCCGGACAATCCTGATTTGACCGTCTCCCTGCCCATGCTTGCGGCCATCTATCGGGATTTGAGCCGCTTCGACGAAGCAGCGACCACATTGGAACGGGCATCGACGTTGATGGATTTGGTGATGGGGGATCTCAATCCGCGGGCCCTGACGATACGCGAAGAATATGCCATCGCCCTGTTCCGCGCTGATCGACTGGACGAGGCCGTTGCAATGTTTGAAGTGATCCTGCCCATGTGGGACGTTTCGTTAGGCCCCAATCACATCCGCAGCGCCATGTCGTATTCCGCCTATGCCGGACTGCTGCGGGACGTGGGGCGCGACGAAGACGCCGCAGCGGCGGAAGTCAAAGTCACCGAAATCCGGCGGGCCTGGGATCGTCGTTGATCCAGGGCGGTTGCCCCACTGTATTGTCGGCCACTAAGATAGTTGTGAATTTGTCCAAATCATCTGTACGAAAACATGGGTAAGCGTATTCCGGCGGCTGGATTGGCGGCGGCGTTGGCCATCGCCCTTGCGCCGATGACAATGACCGGCTGGGCCGTTTTAGCCGACCCGATCGAAGACACACAGGCCGGTCTTGCGGCCTTGGAAACCGGGGATGTGGCCGAAGCCGTCCGGCTGTTCACCCTGGCAATCGAGTCCAACGAGCTTAGCCGCAACAACATTGCAGGGGTCCTGACCAATCGGGGCTACGCGTACCTAAGCATCAAAGATTATGCCAACGCGGTGCGGGATTTCTCCGACGCCATCCTGTTGGATCCCGACAATCCACAAACCCATTTCAATCGGGGACGGCTGTATTCCGACGCCAGAGTTTGGGATCGCGCCGATGCCGACTATCAGATGGCCATCCGCATAGATCCGAATTTCGTCGACGCCTATGTGGCACGGGGCAATATTTGGATCCAAAAAGGCAATTATCCCTGGGCGATCGAGCAATTTGATATGGCGTTGGCCCGGGACGAAACCCGCGCCGATGCCCGCCTGGGCCGGGGCATTGCGCGCCGGGCCCTGGGGGAATTAGACCTAGCGAACGAGGACGTGGCGGCGGCGCTTTTCTTTGATCCAGACTATGCCGAGGCATATTACGTGCGTGGCAACGGCGCCCTGGCTTTGGGTGATCTGGAAGGTGCCCTGGCTGACTATGACCGTGCCCTGGCGGTGGACCCCGGGCAAATCGGCGCCCTGTCCAATCGCGCCGGAACCCTGGCTCGCATGGGCCGGTTTTTGGAGGCAGCCGAGGGCTTCTCCCTGGTTCTAGACCTGCGACCCGACGACACGGGCATTTTGTTTTCCCGCGCCAACGCCCTTTTGCTCGGTGGACAGGCCGCCGCTGCGGCGGAAGATTTTGCCTTGGTCGTCGCCGCCAACCCCGAAAATTCTGCGGCGCGGGTGAATTTGGGCCTTGCCTTGAATGCTGCCGGAAACTTGGATGGGGCAGAGGCCGCATTTGACGCTGCATTGGCGCTGGACCCCGCGTCCCACCAGTCGCTCTTCAATCGCGGCAACGTCCATGCGGCCCGCCAAGATTTTGCCCTGGCCATCGAAGATTATTCCGCCGCTGTGGCCCTTGCCCCCGCCCCCCAGACCTTCATCAACCGGGGCCTGGCTCACTCCGCCCTGGGGAACCACCCGGCGGCGGTGGACGATTTCACCCGGGCGCTGATCATGGATCCTTCGTCGGCAGCGGCCTACAACAACCGCGCCGACGGGCTTATCGCCTTGGCCCGCCTAGACGAGGCGCTGAACGATCGCCTAACCGCCCAACGTCTGGCACCCACCGACCTGCGTATTCTCAATCAGTTGGGCACGGATTTGATCGCCCTGGGCGATTGGGACGGTGCCGCTGTGAACTTTGATGAAGCCATCCGTCTCGATCGTACGGATCCAGAAGCCTATAACAATCGCGGCAATGTATACCTGTATCGGGACTTGCCGGTTTGGGCGATTGCCGACTTCTCCAATGCGATCCGCCTGGACCCTGACTTTGCCCAGGCCTATGCCAATCTGGGTGTGGCCCATCACAACAATGGGGATTACGCGAATGCCTTGGCCCAGTATGCCGAGGCGATTTCTCGCGAGGCTACAAATCCCCAAACATTCTTCAATCGTGCCAGCACTCTGCAACTGATGGGGCGTCAGGACGAGGCAATTGCCGATCTAACCGCAACCATCGACTTGGATCCAAAGTTCCGGCGCGCCCATTTCAGCCGCGGGCTTTTGAACGCCGCCGCCGGGAACCTGGACCAAGCCATCGAAGATTTCGGCGACGCCATCAAATTAGAACGCGCCTTTGCCGACGCCTATTTCAATCGTGGCCTGGCGTATTTTGCTGGCGGCAATACGACAAAGGCGATCAGTGACTTTGACCAAGCCGTGGGCCGCGCCCCTGGGTTCGTTGCCGGGATCAACGCCAGGGGCCTGGCATGGGCCGCCGCTGGCCGCCAGGATTTAGCCCTGACCGATTATGACCAAGCCATCGCCCTGGCCCCAAATTTCGCCCCCGCCCATAACAACCGCGCAGTAGCGTTGTTGGCCACTGGCGAGACCGCGGCCGCACTGGCCGGCCTCGATACTGCCTTGGCCCTGGACCCGAATTACGCCGCCGCCTTTAACAATCGCGGGATCGCCCACAAAAATTTAGGCAACATGGATTTGGCTGCGGCTGATTTCACCCGCGCCATCGACTTGGACGGCAAAAATTCCAAGCCCTTCGTCGACCGGGGCATGGTGCGCTTTGAAACAGAAAATTTCGTCCGCGCTGCTGACAATTTCTCCTCCGCCACCGCATTGGGCGACGCCGATGCTGCCCTGTGGGCCCTGTGGGCCCATGTATCGTGGCTCCGTGCTGGCGGTGATGATCGGCCCCTGCGCGATTTTGCCGCGACGCTGACCACAACTGATTGGCCGAGGCCACTGGTGGATTTGTTTTTGGGCGGCACCACCCAGGACGCTGTTTTGGCGCCCTATTTGGAGTCTGATGCCGAGGCCGACGGCGGAGCCCGGCTTCAGGCATTCTTCTTCGCCGGTCAGCATCAATTGATCGCAGGGGATATGGACGCCGCCGCCGAACTGTTTTGGCGGGTCATTCAGTCCGGTGAAGTGTGCACCCTGGCCTATGCCGGAGCCCGCGCCGAGTTGGGGAGGATGGGACAATTGGAACCGACCCAGGGGCCCGTTCCAGACTAGCGCCTGGGGCTACATAAACAGCCGTTCGGTCTTGTCCATGCCTTTGTACAGATCGGCGACGAATTCCCCATAGCCGTTATAAATTTGGGTGGGCACCGTACCGCCCCCAAGCACCCGCTCTTCTGATTGGGACCACCGTGGATGACGCACGTCGGGGTTCACGTTTGCCCAGAACCCGTATTCGTTGGCGTTGCTGGCTTCCCAGAACGTCGTGGGGCGTTCGTCGGTAAAGGTAAACTGGACGATCGATTTCACCGCCTTAAACCCGTATTTCCACGGCACCGCCAAACGAATGGGCGCGCCGTGCTGGGCCGGCAAGGGGTGCCCATAAATCCCGGTGGCGATGAACGACAAATCGTTCATGGCTTCTTCCATGGTCAGGCCTTCGGTGTATGCCCAGGGCCACCAGAATTCCTTTTGCCCCGGGGCCATGGACTTGTCCAAGAAGGTGACCATCTTGATGTACTTGGCGTCGTTTTTGGGTTTGGCCAAATTTACCAAGGCCGACAGGGGGAAGCCGCTCCAGGGCACCACCATGGACCAGCGCTCAACACAGCGGTGACGATAGACCCGCTCTTCCAGGGGCATTTGAGCCACCAGATCGTCAAAGCCGATGGTGAATTCTTTGTCCACCATGCCGTCGATTTTTACGTCCCACGGGCGCGTGCGAAGCTGCTGCGCCAGTTCATAGATTTCCTTGTGGGAACCGTATTCATAAAAATTGTTATAGGTCGCGGCGATGCCTTCCGGGGTCATTTCGCGCTGGGCGGTATACAAAGGATTGCGCGCCACCGGGTACAGGTGAGAGGACGGATCATTTTCCGGAGCCGCAGCAACCGCGCCTCCGGCCATCAACGGGCCAGCCGCCGCGCCCAGAATTGTTCCACCGGCAAGACCTTTCAAAATCTTGCGGCGATCCTTGAACACGCTTTCTGGTGTGACAGCACTTTCCGGCAGCTCCCAGCTGCGGGTTTTCTTAATAAGCATCGATACGTCTCCTACTCCGCCCCCACGGGGCACTTTCGTTGCTGTTGAGATAGTGTGGGAGGTACCGCAGGGCAAATCAAGCCAGCGTGAGACCATGGATAGTGTGACAACCGAACAATGGCTGATTGCAAGGGGTTAGGCTTCCGCTACGGCCTGGGTATGGGCGGCCACCACGTCATCGGCCAGGCGCCCGGTTAGTTCCTGCAAATGATCGAATTTGCTGGTGAACGTGCCGACTCCAGAGGTCAAAGACCGCAATTCGATGATCAAATCCTGGGCTTCGGTTTCGGGTATTTGCGCCGTGACCACGTCCCAACCCGACCAGCCTTCGCGGGCATCAAATCCCAAAATATGGCCGCGACGGCCGCTGATCAAACCGTTGATTTTTGCGGTCAGAGCGCTGGGCACGGTGATGTCCACATGCAGAATGGGCTCCAACAAAATTGGGCTGCATTTCGGCACACCTTCGGCCATGGCCATGCGACCGGCGGTCTTGAAGGCAATTTCCGAGCTATCCACCGCGTGGTGTTGGCCGTCGGTCAAAATCACATGCACGTCGACCACCGGAAAACCCAGTGGGCCTTTTTGCAGAAATTCTTTTACCCCGGCCTCCACCGCCGGAATAAAAGATTTAGGCACGACCCCGCCGACGCTGGCGTTCTCGAATTCAAAGCCTAGGCCCCGTTGGCGCGGCTTGATGTTCAATTCCACATCGCCGAACTGCCCGTGGCCGCCTGATTGGCGCTTGAACCGGGCGTGCTGGGTGACGGTTTTTTTGATCGCTTCTTTGTAGGGGACTTTGGGCACACCGGTGGTGACCGTCAGGGCGTACTTGCCGCCCAAGCGGTCCGCCGCCACCCGCAAATGCATTTTCCCCCGGCCCCCAAGCACCCATTCGTTGGTGTCGTCGTTATGGCCAAAGGTCAGCGACCGGTCTTCTTCCAACAGCTTTTTCATGGCCCCCGACAATTTCACTTCGTCGGCGCGATCGGCGGCCACCAATGACAGGGCATAGACCGACGGTTCGATGTCGGGATCGCGCTGTCAGCAGAAAAAGATCACGACGCGCTAATGGAAATCATCCTCGTCGAGGCAAAAGCAATTTACAACGCCGATGGCGGTACCCTGTATCTGCGAAACGATGACCGCCTAACCTTCGCCATCATGCGAAACGATAGCATGAATATTGCTATGGGCGGTACCACTGGCGACGAAATCCCGTTCCCGCCCTTGATGATGTATGACCCCGACACCGGCAAGCCAAACCACCATGCGGTGGCGACCCATGTGGCGCTGACCGGGGATTTGGTGAACACCGACGACGCCTATGAAACCGACGATTTCGATTTTTCTGGGGCCAAGGCGTTCGACGAGCGCGCCGGATACCGGTCTACATCGTTTCTAACCATCCCTCTGAAAAATTACGAAAAGGATGTGGTTGGGGTTCTACAGCTGATTAACGCTCGCCAACCGGATTCCAGCCAGGTCATCCCGTTTAGCCCTAGCGCCCAGCCGTTGGTAGAAGCCTTGGCAAGCCAGGCTGCGATCGCCCTGGATAATCAATTATTGCTGGATGCCCAAAAGCATTTATTGGAATCGTTCATTCGATTGATCGCCACGGCCATCGACAGAAAGTCCCCGTACACCGGCGGCCATTGCCAACGTGTCCCGGCAATTACTGAAATGATGGCGGACGCGGCGTGCTTTGCCAAAGACGGGCCGTTTAAGGATTTTGATCTAGACGAGGAAGAACGATACGAGCTGACCACCGCCGCGTGGCTGCACGACTGCGGGAAAGTCACCACACCGGAATACGTCATGGACAAAGCCACCAAGCTGGAAACGGTGGTGGACCGGATCGAACTTTTGAAGGCGCGAATAACCCTAATGAAACGGGACGCGGAGTTGGAGCATGCACGGGGCGCTGGTCAAGCCGGCGCCGACATTTCTTTGCTAGACCAAGTGCTGAACGACACCCACGCCCAGTTAGATGAAAACCTGGCATTCTTAGAAGGCGCGAACATCGGCGGCGAATACATGGACCCGGACAAAATTGAACGGGTAAAGCAGATTGGCAAACTGCAATGGCGCGATGTGGATGGAACATCGAAGAATTTGTTGAGCGAAAACGAAATTCACAATCTGACCATCACCCGTGGCACCCTGACTGCCGAAGAGCGCACCATCATCAACGACCACATCGTCGTCACCATCGACATGCTGGAACAGTTACCGTTCCCGAAAAATCTTAAACGCGTTCCAGAATATGCCGGGGGTCACCATGAAAAGATGGATGGCACGGGTTACCCGCGCGGCCTGAAGCGCGACGAAATGTCGGTCCCGGCGCGGATGATGGCGATTGCCGATATTTACGAAGCGCTCACCGCCGGTGACCGGCCATACAAAAAGGCCAAGACCATTTCGGAATCTTTGGGGATCATGAAAAAAATGAACGAGACGGACCATATTGATCCCGACCTGTTCCGGCTGTTCATTGAATCCGGGGTTTATCGCAAATACGCCGAAGAATTCCTGGACCCCGACCAAATCGACGAAGTGGATGAAGCCCAAATTTTGGGCCAAGCGGCGTAACCGTTTGGCGCGTTATCCGATCTGGCCCAGCACCGGGAAGACCTCTAGCAAATAGAAGCCCAACCTAGAGAATTGATCAAAGAACATCAGCCCTCCGGTGGCCACCAAAACCGCACCGGTGCCAATCTCGACCTTGTGTATATGTTGGCGGAACCGTTTCATGAATCCCATGAACGGGCGGACTGCGAATGCTGCGGCGATAAATGGGATGCCAAGGCCAAGGGAATAAACCGCCAACAACGACACGCCAAACCCCAGAGAATCGCCGCTGGCGGCAATGGTCAAGATCGTCGCCAAAATCGGCCCAATGCACGGGGTCCAGCCGAAGCCAAAGGCAATGCCGATCAAAAACGCACCCAGTGCGCCACGTTGCTTTGGCTCCCCGTGAAAGCGCACATCCCGCTGTAAAAAATTCAGCAGACCCAGTCGCCGGAACGCCCCCATGTAATGGAGGCCGAAAATCACGATCACCGCCCCGGCGATCCGGCCAATGATGATCCGGTGCTCTAAAATAAGCGACCCCACCGCGGACGCCGACGCCCCCAACATCACGAAGACCACGGTGAACCCCAGGACAAAAATGATTGCCGAGGTCAGCACCCGGGCGGTCAGATTTGGATCAACCTCACCGTCGGCTGTCAGTTCCTCCAGGGACGTGCCGGCCACATAGCTGATGTAGGCGGGGACCAAGGGTAAAACGCAGGGGGACAAAAAGCTGACCAACCCCGCTATTGCCGCCGCCAGATAACTCACTTCGATACCAAACATAAAGTCCGCTTCAACTGCCGCTGTTCATTAATACGTAGGGATCCAGCGGCGCGTATTCGAATCACATCCTCTGGCGTTTTCGTGTTCGACCACCATAGCCCATGTGGCCTCAGGGCTGCACGAGCCCTTAAACCCCGCGAATTACCAGATTTTTCGGCAAGTTAATTAATTTTCTTGATTTTTCTACACATAGTTCTTAAATTACTTAACTTACAGAGCAGGATGGCTAATTGAGGCACCAACCAATGGCACATATCATCCAGTTTCCCGACCGCATCGAAACCCAACGCCCCAGGCCGAGCCACATGGGGAGCTTTGCTGATGGCTGGACCGACGCCCAATTGCAGGCGAGATTTGGCATGTCGGACCAAGGGTTCATGTGGCTGCCCACGGCCGTGATCGACATTTTTTTCAAGAGGTAGGCGGAAATGGCTGACGACTGGGAACAACTGACCGAGCTGACCGGAGGCCAATCCCTTGTAGTGGAGCGTGTGCGCCTGGACCGGTCGGACATTGCCATCGAAGGCAGCTTTAAATTGCCGCCGGTTGCGCGGCTTTCCGCCGATGACCAAGTGTTCGTGGCGGCGTTCATGCACTGTCACGGATCCATCAAACGCATGGAGGAATGGTTTGGGGTGAGTTACCCCACCATCAAAAACCGTCTGAACGAAATTGCCTCGCAACTGGAATTTTCCGAAATGCAAAGATCAGCGGCACCGCCATCTGATGGGGATGTGCTGCAAAAATTGGGGGCCGGCGAAATCACGGTCGACGAAGCCGAAGCCGCCCTAAAAAACTAAGTGTTCAATTCGAACGGAGGAAATTGAATGTCTGACGAAGCTAGTCAAATTTTAGCGATGGTGGGCGATGGGAAAATCACCGCCGACGAAGCCGCAAAATTGCTCAAGGCCCTGAATGGCCAGCAAGGCGGCGGCGAAGAAACTCAAAAGGTCAAAATTATCAAAATGATGGGCGAAGGGGGTGCGGAAATGCACCACGGCCACGAACACCACGGCCACCACGGCCACCACGAGGGATGCCATTGTGTATCTGTATCCAGCGACGATGGGGTCAATATTTGGCAGGAGCGCACAAGCGATGTCTGATGAGGTAAGCCAAATTCTGGCGATGTTGAACGATGGCAAGATCACCGCCGACGAAGCGGAAAAATTGATCAATGCCTTGCGCCCACCGTCCGGCAACACCAACACCTTCGCCTTTGATCCTGGCATGGGGCTTCGCGGCATGGGTCACGGACCGCGCAGCCGAAAATGGAGATCGCGACGTCGCCATCGCGGACACGGCCCCAGATTTCTTCGCATTGTTGTGGATGAAGATCAGGAAGACGGTAAACGGGAGCGGGTCAACATAAAGGTACCGCTGAAATTGTTGCGGGCCGGAATCAGTCTTGGCGGGCTGATGCCAAAGGATGCCAAAGCGAAAATCAACGAGGCTTTGAAGGCCAAAGGCATCGAAGTGGATCCGTTTTCCCTGGAAGGCTCCGACGCCGACGAAATCATCGAGGCCCTGTCTGACCTGGAAATTAATGCGGATGACTCCGGCAAGAAAATTCGCATCCACGTGGCCTATGACGAAGATGAAACCGACCACAACGATGAGGGTGACGTGCCCTCAGATTCCGATGACGTCGACGAAGATTTCGATTTTGATGTGGACGTGGTGCGCAAAGTCAAAAAGGGCCTGAAAAAGACTCTGAAAAGAAAACTTTCAGACCTCGAATAGACCGCCCCGCCCGGCTGGGTCAGGCTCGTCGATACACCAACGACGACGCCCAGCCGGCAATCAGCGCTAAAAGCACGGCCAAGATGCCATAGGCAG
>JABHVE010000031.1 GCA_018658465.1 Alphaproteobacteria bacterium | reverse complement strand
TGGGGCTCCGCCGTCGCGGATGCGGCGGGTCAGTCGGCGGGTGTCGATGCCACAAATTCCGGGGATGCCATGATCGGACAACCACCGATCTAGGGGCTCCAAGGCGCGAAAATTTGATGGCTCGGTGATAGCGGCGCGGAGGATCACCCCACGGGCGGCGGGTGTTGCGGTTTCCACGTCTTCTTGGTTGGTCCCCACATTGCCGATATGGGGAAACGTGAAGGTGATGATCTGACCGGCATAGGACGGATCAGAAATTGTTTCCTGATAGCCGCTCATGGCGGTGTTGAAGCACACCTCGCCAACAACGGTTGTTTTGGCACCCAGTCCCCGGCCCCGAATGATGGTGCCGTCGCCCAGGATCAAAGCTGCTGTATATGACGCGGGGTCAAGAATCGCCGCTGCCCGGGGGTTCCGAGCAGATAAACGCGGCGATTGGCCCATTAAAATACTTTCCGGCACCCCACTGCCTGAACCCTAAGATGGGCAGAACGCCACGATCCAAACATCGGGCGAAAGGTAGGGTGGGGGTCGGGGCGGAACGTAAGCAAATACCGTGCCGTCGTCAACTACAATTTTCCTTTACTTTTCAATGGGTTAGCGACCCTTTCGGGGTTTGCGTGGTCCTCCAGTTTGAGGTACCATGCGCGCCCTTTCGAAATTTCAGGACCGCTCGCGTATGTTGCGATCTCGCCTAAGCGAGGCGTTGAAGGACGCAGTTCTGGCGAAGGACAGACGATCGTCCTCGACAATTCGCCTTATTCTAGCCGCCGTTAAAGACCGAGACATCACCTTGCGAGGCAACGGTGGCGGTGACGCCATCAGCGATGATGATATCCTTGGTCTGCTGCAAACGATGGTGCGTCAACGCCACGAAAGTATCGAGCTGTTCGAAAAGGGCAGGCGCAAGGACTTGGCTGATCGTGAGCGGGCCGAGATCGAAGTTGTGTTTCGGTTCATGCCGGAACAAATGGACGACGATGCCATTGCGTCGGCCACCAAACAGGTTGTCGAGGAATTGGAGGCAACCGGCTTGAAAGACATGGGCAGGGTGATGGGGGCGCTGAAATCCAAATACACTGGGCAGATGGATTTTGGCAAAGCAAGTGGCGTCGCCAAGGAACTGCTTGTTTGATCGTTGAACGCCGCCCAAGGGGTTGGGCTTTTAATATTTTAGACCCAGAGCGGAGCTGAATTGGCTTTACCACCGCAATTTTTGGACGACATCAGGGCCCGGGTGCCTTTGTCGGGAATCGTCGCCAAGCGGGTAACGTTGACCCGCCGGGGCCACGAACACTCCGGTTTGTGTCCATTTCATGCCGAAAAAACCCCATCGTTCACGGTCAACGATTCCAAAGGCTTCTATCATTGCTTTGGCTGCCAAGAGCACGGCAGCATTTTTGATTTCGTCATGAAAACTGAAGGCTTGGAATTTATCCAAGCAGTGGAGCAACTGGCCCGGGAAGCCGGCGTGGACATGCCAGCCATGGACCGATCCGCCCGCCAGTCCCCTGAACAGAAAAAAGAACGGGACTCCCTGTATGACCTGATGGATGCCGCCGCCATGTGGTTTCAGGACCAATTGCGGGAGCCATTGGGCGCCAATGCGTCCAAATATTTGGATGGACGCGGGCTGAGTAACTCGACTGTTTCCCATTTCCGCATCGGCTTTGCCCCGGACAGCCGCACTGCGTTGAAGACGGCGTTGCAGGCCTTGGGCTTCACCGACACCGCACTGATTGCTTCGGGCATGGTGATCGCACCGGATGACGGGGCAGAAACCTATGACCGATTCCGCAATCGCATCATGTTCCCAATCAAAGACACCCGGGATCGGATCATCGCCTTTGGCGGCCGGGCCTTGGCCGCGGATGCTCGGGCAAAATATTTGAATTCCCCCGAAACACCGCTGTTTCACAAAGGCTCGGTGCTGTTCAATTTATCCGGTGCCCGGGGGGAAACACGCAGCAGCGGATCGGTGACTGTGGTCGAAGGCTACATGGATGTGGCGGCCCTCCACCAAGCTGGGTTTCTCAATACCGTGGCACCTCTGGGCACCGCCCTGACCGAACGGCAAATGGCTGAACTGTGGCGCTTGGTGCCCGAACCGGTGCTGTGCATGGATGGCGATGCGGCGGGCGCCAAAGCCGCCCAAAGTGCTGCCAAACGGGCGCTGGGGGACCTAAAACCCGGCCATTCCTTGCGGTTTGCCGTGCTGCCAGAAGGCGAAGACCCGGACAGTTTGGTCCAGGGCACCGACGGTGTGGCGCAGATGCAGACAATTTTGGATGCTGCGGCACCCTTGGCCGAGGTTTTGTGGGCCGGGGCGTCTGCCGGGGATTTTTCGACCCCCGAACGCCAAGCGGGTCTGCGCAAACAGGTCTTCGAATTGGCCGGCCAAGTGCGCGATGCCACCGTCCGGGATTATTACAAGAATTTCTTCACATCCAAGCTGGATGCGGCGTTCGGGGCCACTAGCAGCCAGTCCAGACGGCAACGCCCAGGGCGCAGATCGGTCCCATGGGCAAACAAAAAACTGTCCCCTTCCATGGGTTTGGGGGGTGAAGGAGCAGATGCCCGTCGCATTCGCGTGCTTTTGGCGACGGTCGTTAACCACCCGGAAATCCTTGACCGTGTATTTGAAGACCTGTGTAGCCTGCAAATTTCCGACCCAGAACTTGACAAGTTGTCGAACGAAATCATAGACATCGCAGGTCGCGGGGGACCACTCGACTTTGATCAACTGAACACCCATCTAGATAGTCAGGGCCTTTCCCGAGCTGTCCAAGGACTGATTGGCCCGAACGCTGGCTTGGCGGAAAGTTTCGCTAAAGCAGATGCATCGCCGATTGATGCCGAGGCTGGGTGGCGAGAAATGTTTGATCGCCATGGGGTCGCGACCCGAAAGGCAGAGGTCGATGCGGCCGCAAAGGCCCTGGGTAAAAATATGACGGAGACCGAATTCGCGCGCTTTGCGGCGCTGAAAGCCGAGGCAGACCGGGACGCGGACGATGATCCTGGTCTTGTCATCGGCAGTCACAACTAGATTTGAGCAACACCGAACCTTTAAGGAATTCGAATGGCGAGTAAAACGGCAACCGCCGCTGAAACCGGAACCACACGGGACGACGCTCCCGATACACCCCTGGCTGATGCCTCTGACCAGGCGGTCAAAAAGATGTTGGTGAAAGCCAAAGAGCGCGGCTACGTCACCTATGACGAGCTAAACGCCGTGCTGCCCCAGGACCGCATGTCGTCGGAACAAATCGAAGACACCATGTCGATGCTGTCGGAAATGGGCATCAACGTGGTCGAATCCGAAGACGATGCCGAGGAAACGCCAAAGCCTGCGGCAACGAAAGCCACCGGCACAGCCACCGAGGTTGAACGCACCGATGATCCGGTTCGCATGTATTTGCGCGAAATGGGCTCCATCGAACTGCTGTCCCGAGAAGGCGAAATCAGCATCGCCAAACGCATCGAAGCCGGTCGCGAGACCATGATCGGCGGAATTTGCGAAAGCCCCCTGACCATGCGGGCCATCGTTGGCTGGCGGGAAGAAATCAAAAAGGGCAGCATATTGCTGCGCGAAATTGTTGATTTGGAAGCGTCCCTGGGCACTGGCCCGGCGGGTGCCAACAACAATAATAGCAACGCGAATCCCAATACCAATGCGGCAAACAGCGGTGGAGCGGCCAACAGCCAGCCACAAGCTGCGGGAGCGGCGGGGGCCAAACCGGCCGATGGCAAAAACGCGTCGACCGACGGTAAAAAGAACGACGACGATGATGACGATGATGATGGCGGCACAATGTCTTTGGCGGCCATGGAGGAAGCTCTGACGCCAAAGGTGTTGGATCAGTTCCAGAAAATCGCCGCGACTTATAAAAAACTGCATCGCCTGCAAGAAGCCCGGCTAGAGGCAGCGCAAAAGAATGATGAAGTGACGCCGGCCCAGGCCAAACGGTATGTGAAGCTGCGCGGCGAGTTGGTGGAATTGATGGGCGGTGTGCGCCTGAACAATCACCGGATCGAAGAACTGGTGGATCAGCTGTACGGCCTTAATCGCCGGATCATGGACTTCGAGGGCCGCCTGCTGCGCCTAGCCGAAAAGTACAAGGTCACGCGGGAATCGTTTGTGAAGCAGTACGTGGGGCGGGAGCTAGACACAAACTGGCTGCGCCGGATCAAACGCTTGAAGGAAAAAGGCTGGGCCAATTTCGGCAAAGAAGAAAGCCCGGCGATCAAAGAAATTCGCGGTGAAATTTCCACCGTGGCCACCAGCGTCGGCTTGGATGTTCAAGAATTCCGCCGCATTGTTTCGACGGTTCAGCGCGGCGAGCGGGATGCCGGCCGGGCAAAGAAGGAAATGGTGGAGGCCAACCTGCGCCTGGTGATCTCCATTGCCAAAAAATACACCAATCGCGGCCTGCAATTCCTGGATCTGATCCAGGAAGGCAATATCGGCCTGATGAAGGCCGTGGATAAATTTGAATACCGCCGCGGTTACAAATTTTCCACCTATGCCACGTGGTGGATCAGGCAGGCCATTACCCGGTCCATTGCCGACCAAGCCCGGACCATTCGTATTCCGGTGCACATGATCGAAACCATCAACAAGTTGGTGCGCACATCACGGCAAATGCTCCATGAAATTGGCCGCGAACCGACCCCGGACGAATTGGCGGAAAAACTTTCCATGCCGTTGGAAAAGGTCCGCAAAGTTCTGAAGATCGCCAAAGAACCCATCAGCCTTGAAACCCCCATCGGTGACGAAGAAGACAGCCACTTGGGCGATTTCATCGAAGACAAAAACGCTGTCCTGCCGGTGGATGCCGCCATTCATTCCAATTTGCGGGAAACCACCACCCGGGTTCTAGCCAGTCTGACCCCGCGCGAAGAACGGGTGCTGCGCATGCGGTTCGGCATCGGCATGAATACCGACCACACGTTGGAAGAAGTGGGCCAGCAGTTCTCGGTCACACGCGAACGTATTCGCCAAATCGAAGCCAAGGCATTGCGCAAATTGAAGCACCCCAGCCGCTCTCGCAAACTGCGCAGTTTCCTGGATACCTAAGAGCAGCTCAATGTCGGCGCTGGATGACCTGCGGGCAGAATTAGAGGCCATCGACACCGATTTGGTGGCGGCACTGGCGCGACGGTTCGAAGTGGTCATGAAGGTCGCAGCGGTGAAGGCCGACGAAGGCATTCCGGTGGTGCTGCCCGATCGCATCGCGCTGGTGTTGGACCGGGTCGCAGCCCTGGCAGAAGCCCAAGGCCTTGATGGGGAAATGACCCGGCGGCTTTATCGCCTGATTATTGACGAGGCAATCGCCATGGAAAACCAGCACATGGCCGACCAATCCGCTGACAGCTAATCGCCCGAACGGGTCGCTCAGCACCCTATTATGATACTGTCCGCCCGGGCCCGTAGCTCAATTGGTTAGAGCCGACCGCTCATAACGGTCTGGTTGAAGGTTCGAGTCCTTCCGGGCCCACCAAAATCGTGGCGGCTTATCGCCCCAACAAATTATTTAGACCGCGACCCAGTTCTTCGATGGCGTTGCCGATGCCTTCGGGGACATCCGGCAATTGGATGGCGGGGGCGGCGTCGTCCGTGGCAGGGGGCGGCTCGGCGGCCAATTGTACGCACGAATTATCGCCGTGGCCCAATTCGCCCAGACCCAACAACGCTGCCGGCGGGAACACGAAAACCCCTAATAGCCCACCAACCTTGCGGGCCAAGGCCAAGGGGTCGGGGGCAAAACTGGGATCGGCCAGGGTGCCGCCAACCAACACCGGAGTGGAGACATTCAAGGTCGCCACCTTGGCCTGGGGGGTCACAACAAAATCCAAGGCCTCGGTGGAAAAATCCAAAGTGCCCTGGCCAGCCACGGTGGCGGCGTCGGAATCGAAAATCAAAATTTGTGACGTGGCGACCCCGCCATCCAAGGCGAAGCTGGCCGCCGCGCAATTGACCACCGTCCATTCGGATTGTTCCGAGAACAACGTGCCGATCACCGTGCTGACGCCGCCCACAAAGGTGTCCAAGACCTGGGCCTTGGCGCGGCCCTCGTTCATAACCACGGAAATCTCCCCATCCAGGCTGGCGGCGATGGCAGCCGGGGATTGGCCGCGACCGGCCAGGGTCACATCCACATCCACAGCCCCCTGGACCGCGTCGGCCAGGGCACCCTTGGCCAAGCCTTCCAAGGCCACCTGGGTGGCGGTCAAGTCGACGGTCAAAGCTGTGCCCGGGCCATCCAAGGTCACGGTGCCGTTCACAGCGCCGCCACCGCCCAGGGTCATTGTGGGGATTTCGGCGTTCAACACCCCGTCTTTCAGACCGATGGAAACGGTGGTGTTAGCCAATGCAATCCCTGGCATCAACAGCTCCTGCACCGTCAGAGATACATCTGCATCCACGGCCTCTAAGGCTGCGAACGACAAGGGAGTGTCAGGTAGTAGGCGCTCGGCTGCGACTTGCTCTTCCGCTTCCGCAGCGGCGCCATCATCTGTGGCTTGGGGCACCACATGGGCAAAGTCAAAGTGGTTTGATAGCAAGTCCGCCGTGATAAGCGGCCGGGGCCCGTCCAACCTCACGGCAACATTCCCCGCAAGATCGTTGGTCCCTAAATTGATCTGGGTCCCAGACAAGGAAAACCCGGTAGGGTCGGCGGCAAGCTGACCACGCACGATCAACCGCCCATTCGTTGCGATCCCAATGCCGAAGCGATCCTTGATGGCCGACAAGTCTTCCACTTTTAGATTGATGGCCAGATCAGCCTGGTTTCCGGCAACCCGGCCCTCGGCCTGAACCTGGGCACCGAATCCGGTGGCAGTAAAATCGACGGGGAGATCGCTCAGAGAGTCTGCCAATGTCGCCAAGGATGCCGTGGTCAGCACGGCGTGGATGGCGTCACCGTCCCATTGCACTCCGGCGTCTATGGTGATTGGCGCGCCAGATGAGGCGTTTTCCACCACGACGCGATCCAGGGATATCTGGATGGGTTCTGCCCCGGCGGCCGAATAGATCACCTGCCCGCCTTCGATGCGGATGGTGCCAAGTCCGGCCAGGGCCCCCAGGGGCGAGGCACCGTCGTCGTCGTCATCGCCCCCGTCGGCGGCCTGGCCGTCGTTATTCCCGTCGGCTGGGCCCATGAGCCAATTGCCCTGACCGTCAGCATCGATTTCCAAGCGGATTTCCGGATCAATGATGATTAGGCGGTCCAGGGCCAATTTGCCGCGAATCAATGGCCACAATTGGACCTGGGCTTCGATTCGGTCGATGCGAACCATGTCCGGGTTGTCGGACCCTGGCACATTGGCGAACCGCACCCCTTCGGCCACCAATGTCGGCCGCAACGAAATTCCAATATCCAGGGTGCCATCGATGGCCAGGGTGCGACCAGTGGCGGCCTCCACACGGTCCGCCACCAATCCCTGGAATCTGGCCAAATCCACGGTGTTCAGGGCGATTACCAAGCCGACACCTAAAACGACAAGCAGGCCGACAAGCCCGATGGCTGTGAATTTTATGATCCGCATAACATGTGACCTCGGGGCGTTGCGCGGGCACCCTGATAAGCGCAGGATTTGGGTACCCAGGACGAAACATTTAAGGGGAGCATGTTATGTCGTTGGTGTGGGACGTCAACTATATCGCGGTGGTCGTGGCCGCCGTTGCGGGCATGGTCATTGGTGCGGTTTATTTCATGCCGGCGGTTGCCGGAAACGCGTGGATGAAGGCCCTTGGTAAAACGCCCGACGATTTTAAGGGCGCGAACCAGCCGGTGCTGTACGCCATGGCGGCGGTATTCACGCTGCTGATGGCGACCACCTTGGCCGCCGTCATTGGCTGGGCAGATGCCCATACGTTGGTGAACGGCGCATTGGCGGGGTTCTTGATGTGGCTGGGATTTTCGCTGCCAGTGATCGGGCTGACGTTTATGTTCGAGCTTCGACCCATGGCAAATCACATCATCACCGGGCTCGATTACTTGATCACATTTGTGGTTATGGGGGCGATCATCGGCGCTTGGCCGGTGGCCGCGGTCTAGGGATGTTCTCTGGGGGCGGTGTCGCGCCCGCCCCTGGCGCAGCGGATTATCCGGCGGGGGGTACTGGCAACGGTACCGACTCGTAACCAGACATCAACAGAACGGCCATCAATTCCTCGGTAGTAATCACTGAGTCGTCGAATCGGACAAAAATCCATTCGTTGTTAAAATCGATTTCAGCAAGTTGCACGCCTGCTAATCCCGCGATGATGCCGTCGACAGAATCGACACAACTGGCAATGTCGGACCCAACAAACAGACGCACCGATTGGTCTTCCGCCAAAGCAACCCGGGGAACAACGAACAGCATCGCGATCAAAGCACTGAACAGAATTCGTTTCATGACGGGTTCCTGTCTCAAAATTAAGTGCCCAGAGGCCCCAAACCTTAATGTGGTAGTGTTTCGAGTACAAGATTGGTCCAGTGGTCGTTGCCGGGCGGCAACGGGTTAGATAGCTTTCAAAATATGCAGTGCCCCAAGTGTAGTGCCGAAAATAGCGACGGCCGCAAGTTTTGCGGTGAATGTGGCTCAAGCCTCCCCACGTTGTGCCCGGCGTGTGGGTTTGCCAACGACGCGAACGACAAATTTTGCGGAGGATGCGGCATCCCGGTAGCGGCGCCGGTCACCGCTCCTGCGCCTGATCCCGCTCCCACACCCGCTGCATCGCCACAGAGCCCGACACAAGGTGAGCGCCGCCCGGTCACCATTTTGTTCTCGGACCTGTCGGGTTACACCAACTTGTCGGAGTCCAGGGACCCGGAAGATATTCATCGCATCTTGAATCGGCATTTCGAGATCGTCGATCAAATCGTCTTGGACCACGGTGGAACCATCGACAAGCACATCGGCGATGCGGTAATGGCCTTGTTCGGCGCCCCTGTGGCCCATGGCAATGACCCAGAGCGCGCCGTGCGCACGGCCCTTGCCATTCACGCGGCCATGGATGCCATGAGTGCCGAATTGGGTGAGGCGTTGACGGTGCATATTGGCATCGCCAGTGGCCAGGTGGTGGCCAGCGGCATGGGATCGGACGCGGATCGCGAATATACGGTGACCGGCCATTCGGTGAATTTAGCGGCGCGCCTGGTC
>JABHVE010000155.1 GCA_018658465.1 Alphaproteobacteria bacterium | reverse complement strand
GGCTGTGGACTCCGGCAAGCCGTTTTTGGGCATCTGTTTGGGGGCCCAATTGTTGGCTAGGTCCATGGGTGCCGAAATTTCGTCCCATGCCCAAGGCCATTTTGAGATCGGATACACGTCAATTCGCCCAGTCGGCACTGGGGTGCAGATTTTTGACGCGCCGATGCACGTTTATCAATGGCACGGCGAGGGATTCGGATTGCCGCAGTCGGCCGAATTATTGGCCCAGGGCGACACGTTCGAAAATCAGGCGTTCCGATATGGCCAGGCAATCGGTCTGCAATTTCACCCGGAAGTCACAGCAAAAATCGTCAACCGATGGACGACACGCGCGCCGGATCAATTGTCGCTTCCTGGGGCCCAGCCGCTGGAATCGCATTTGTCCGGAATCCGTCGCCACAATCCGGGAGTGGTCAGATGGCTGCGCAAATTTCTAAAGGATTGGGCACCAGAACTCTCTTAATTGGCCGATCAGATTCACGTGACGCAAAAGCGTCACGATCTCCTCGCGCGCATACGGGTGTGCTGCTCCGCAGCTTTGCGCGGCGTGACTCTGAACGGTATTTACATGGTCCGCATGGCAGTGCTGACCAGAACGGTAACCACGTGCTCGCCAAAGGTCTCGTCAGCCAAGGCCTGAAACTTACCCATCAATTCATCCAAATCCGGCGCGCCGATGATCGCCGCCCGGGTTTGCAGGTATGTGTTCAAAATGTTCAGGAATGAGTCCTGAAGGCGCGGAATACGCCCACGCACATTGGCGGCGTTCGCACGGTCCGGGACGTCCAGAACAAGGGCCAATGACAAACGGCCACGGGCCGCTCCGCGATCAAAAACGGAAACAATAAACGTATCCATTTCGATGAAAAGGGGACCTTCGCCTTCATCCTCGCCGCCGCCCCCACCGTGGCCTTGGGCGGACGCCGGGTTTGCCCCCAGCATCAAAAGAGCGACAAAAATCGCTACTGCAAAGGCGCGCAGCCCGGATGGCAGTTTCGGCATGGCTGTGTCGCCCATAGTCGGCCTTAAACCTCGACAGCGTTGGCAGCAAATTGGGTCGCTGTCATTGTGAGTGAACTTGTGGGCTTCACCTCAAGATCTCCAACCCAATTCAGCAAATTCTACCGCAATGCATCACAATTGGCATCGCCAGCCGCGAAAAAATTTTCGCAATCTTCCAAGGACGTTTCCCGCAGTTTATAAATCTGGGTCACAAACATGGCGACGTCAGTTAGCTGCCGTCCGCTCATGAACCGGGGCGCGGCCGGGGGAAATTCATTTTCTTGGATGTCCGCCTCTACCAAGCCGTCGTAGCACGGGGCGGCGGCGGTCCAGGCGCTGTCAGAATGGCGTGCCATGTCGGTTCCCACAGCGCCGCAGCGGATGACTTCCAAAATTTCCTCGGCGGTTAGGGCGGTTTGGTACAAAGCCGGGGCGTCTTTGCCGTCGATACCTGCTTTGCCATCCCAGCCGTGGCAATCAGCACATCCGGCGGAATCCCGATATACCTTGCGCCCTCGGTCAACCGAGGCTGCAGTTTGTTGGTCCATGGCGGCCGCTTGGTCCGCATTCAATGCGCCCAATTCAGCGGTGGATTTTGCCGGGTTGGGCCATGCCAGCATTAACGCCAAGCCTGCGACGGCAACAAAGGTCCCTGCCAGCCAAAAACGTCTTTCAACCGCCACTGATTTGCCAACTCTTTTCTGCATGTCCTGCCCCAACTAAAGATCATAATGTGTGCGCGACTATATCCGCGCTGTGTCAGGGGGCGCAACTTGGCCCCTGTTTAGACCGGTCGATTCCACGGGGATATCTATGCTGGGGCACCTAAAAACCGTGAAAATTCTGGCCAAATTCATCGTGTGCCTGGCCGTGGTTTGGCCGACGTTTGCCAACGCCCGGGTGGATCGCCTGGAAATTTTGAGCCGGACGCCGTTTGCCGATGGCTTTGAATTCGGCCCGGCGGGTGCGTACGAGCGCATAAAAGGCCGATTGCATTTTGCCATTGATCCCGCGGACCCGGCCAACACCCCCATTGTCGATATTCATTTGGCGCCGGTGGATCTCCGGGGGCTGATCACGTTTTCAGCAGAGTTCATCTTGCTGAAGCCCGCCGACCCATCCTTGGGCAACGGTCGGCTTCTGTATGACGTCAACAATCGCGGCAGCCTGACGGCACTGGGATCCCTGAACAACGCCAGATGGTCAAACGATCCGACCGATTTGGCAGACGCTGGCAACGGTTTCCTGATGTTTCTGGGGTATTCGTATTTGTCCAGCGCCTGGAACTGGGACGTGACGACAGGCGACGATCGCTTGCAAATTGATCTGCCGATCGCCAGGGAAAATAGCACCACGATTACCGGCCCCGTGGCGGCGGAAATCACGGTGGACGAAGTGACAGACGCCGCGCCCTTTGCCTGGGGATTTTCCCGGGGCTATGAACCGGCGTCGGCCGATCACACCCTGGCCACGCTGACCCGGCGCTTGAACCCAGACGATCCACGCCAAGTCATCCCCCATGACCAGTGGCGAATTTCGGGCCCAACCGAGGTCACGTTGGACGGGGGCTTTCAGCCCGGGCTTTTGTACGAATTGGTGTACCCGGCCAAGGATCCCCGGGTGGTCGGCTTGGGGTTGGCGGCAATCCGCGACGCCATCAGCTTTTTCCGATTTGATGGGGCAGATGATGGCGGTCAGGCCAACCCGATGATGGTGGATGGGGTGGGCCCCCAGGCCGTGATCGCCTATGGCATATCCCAATCCGGGCGGCTGCTACAGCACATGGTCATGGAGGCGCTGCATGTGGACGCGGCCGGTCGCATGGTCTTCGACGCCGCCATGATCCATGTGGCAGGGGGCGGCAAGGGGTCGTTCAATCATCGCTTTGCCCCCACCACTCGCCATCAAAGCCAGCGCGAGGATCAAGGGGCGGTGGCCGACTTTTTCCCCTTCGCCACGGTCCCAGTGACCGACCCGGTGACCGGAGAAACCGCAAGCATTCTGGACCGGGCGCGGGCTGCGGGGGCAGTGCCAAACTTGGTCTATACGATGACCTCGACGGAATATTGGACGCGCTCCGCCTCCCTTCTGCATACCGATGTGATCGCTGCCAATGATGTGGGGCTGGACCCCAAGGCACGCCTGTATTTCATCGCCGGGGCTCAGCACAACAATGGCTTTGGCCTTGATCGGGGCATCTTCGAGAACTGCCGCAATCCGTTGGATCACCGGCCAATCCTGCGGGCCTTGTTTTTGGCCACCGACCGTTGGGCGACCACGGGTGCCGAGCCTCCCCCCAGCCAGTATCCGACCCTGGCAGCCGGAACCTTGGGAACCGTGGCCCAATACACAGCAGCCTTTCCCACCCTTGGTGACGTGCGACTGCCCCAGGGCAATTTGCAGCCCCGTCGTTTGGACCTTGGCCCCAGATTTACGGCCCAGGGTATCGTTGATCTTCAGCCAGCGGTGCTTGGAGACGCCTATGGGACATTGGTGCCAATGGTGGATGCCGATGGTCTGGATTTGGGCGGAATTCGTTTGCCCGGGGTGGCGGTCCCCCTTGGCACCTACACTGGCTGGAATTTGCGCCACCGGGATTATGGTGCGCCAAACGGTTTAGGCCGCTGGGCGGGTTCGTTTATTCCTTTTTCAACCACAGCGGCAGAGCGCGCAGACCTTGGCGACCCTCGCCGGTCGTTGGCGGAGCGCTATTCCAATCGGTCAGAATTTTTATCTCAGACCAAATTGGCGGCCGATACCTTAGCGGCGGACGGGTTTATTTTGACCCCGGACATACCAGATATGGTGGCTAAGGCCGGTCGCGCCTACGACGTGTTGGTGGGGCCGCGGGCCACCGGGTGTACTTTTTTGGAAGGCTTCGGATAACCCGGCCCGATCTTATCGGTTAGCAGTCCCCTAATTTCTTGACGGGGTGCAGACGCCGCCTTAGCATTCCCGCTGTGCACGATAAGAAAAAGTTAACAGTAGTAATCGAGTAGTGCGTGCGCGCGAGCCTCGGGATCCCCCCGAGGTTAGGGGATTGCAATCCAATTGGCCTTGAAACACACAAGGATAGTCTTTGTGGGTAACAAGGTATTGAGGGAGGAGACCCAATAATGCATACGTTTACCAAAGCAGGAGCCATCGTTGGCGCTGCCATTGCGGCAGTTGCCATGGCTCTTCCGGCCAACGCGGCCGAAATGACAATGCAACGGCTGTTAAATGTCGAAGCTGAGCCACAAAACTGGATCCATCACCATAAGAACTATTTCGGACATCGTTATATGTCCGACGCTCAGATCAACACTGGCAACATCGGTGGCATGAAGCTCGCTTTCACCATTGCTGTTGGCGGCATCGAAGCTGCTGGCGCTCGTCGTGCTGGCCGCTTGGAAGGCACACCGGTTGTTGAAGATGGTTTCATGTACTATCCCAACGGTTGGGGGACTGTTTACAAGGTCGATGTTCGGTCTGGTAACTCTTCCGAAATCGTTTGGCAGATGGACCCCGCGACTGACCGTGTCTGGGCTGCTGAAGTGGCTTGCTGCGGCAACAACAACCGTGGCGTGGTTTTCTGGGGCAACGACATCATTTCGATCACCCTTGACGGTCGTATGATCTCGATGGACAAAGATTCCGGCGAAGTGAATTGGGAACGCACCATTGCTGACCCGTCGATCGCTGAAACCTTTACCCATGCTCCGTTGATCATTCGTGACATCAGCGTCGTCGGTGTTGCCGGCGCCGAATATGGTGTTCGCGGCTGGCTCGATGGCACCAACCTGAACGACGGTACCGCCATGTGGCGGACACACACCGCCGGTGGTAACGACAGCGATCCGAACGAAATCGCCAAGTCCACATGGTTGGATGATTACAACGCTTGGGAAACCGGCGGTGGTTCCATCTGGCAGACGGGCACCTACGATGATGCTCTGAACATGATGTATTGGGGTACTGGTAACCCTGGTCCTGACTGGGATCCCGAGTATCGTCCTGGCGACAATCTGTACACGGACAGCCTCCTGGCGATGGACCCGGATACCGGCGACATCAAATGGTACTTCCAGTACACACCGAACGATCCGTTCGATTATGACGAAATTGCGGAGCATCCGTTGATCGACGTCGAGATCGGCGGAACAATGCGTAAGATCGTTTATCACCCCGGTCGTAATGGCTTCTCCTATGGCTTCGATCGCGCCACTGGCGAATTCCTTTATGCCCAACAGTATGTGAACGATGTCATCTGGACTGAAGGCATCGATCCCAAAACTGGCCTGCCCACTTCCTACAACCCCAACACGGCGTTGCAGGATTATCGTGGAACGGCAACCCGTCGCGATGGCCGCATCGGCATTCACTGCCCGCGGATTTCCGGTGGTAAGAACTGGCCTCCGTCTGCAACCGATCCTGTCCGTGGCATCATGTATGTCCCAGGCATCGAAGGTTGCCAGCTGGCTGGTACAAACCAGGCTGATCACCCGATCAACAAGGGTGGCGCTGTGAAACCTCGTGACAGCTGGACTGGTGGTCGCTTCGGCATCACCATGGATGACATGGTCGGCATGAACGCGCTGACTGGTCGTGAGTTCGGTGAAGACGAAGTTGGTACCATGACCGAATCCGGTTCAGTGGTGGCCATCGACGTCCGCACCGGTGCGACCGTCAAGAAAATCCAGGTCCGTTATGGTAACCGTGCAGGAATGCTCGCCGCCGCAGGTGGTTGGGTCATGACTGGTTACCTGAATGGTGACGTTGTCGCTTACGACAGCGACTCCCTGGAAGAAGTCTGGAAGTTCAGCACGGGTGCCCCGATTAAGGCGACCCCGATGAGCTACTCGGTGGACGGCAAGCAGTATGTCGCCATCATGGTTGGCGGTGACGTTTCCGGTGGTAACCGGAACACGTGGCCTGAACTGGCAAACATCCAGTTCATGCACGCCGTGTTCGTCTTCACGCTTTAATTAGCTGAAAAGACGATAAGATTTGGGGCCGGGGAATTTCCTCGGCCCCATTTTTTTGCGCTCTGCGTTGCCGACCCCCGAAATTGTCGTTATGACTTGGGCGCGCAAATGCACCGACTCCATTGTAATCGAGACCAAATTCATGATCGTTAAAACACTCGTCCGCACGCTTTTTGGCGTCGTCCTTTCCTTGACGCTAGCCAGTGTCGGCCAAGCCCAGGAAATCCCTCAATGCGGCAACGAAGACGTTTTTCAGGTCGCTTCCGAGGCAGTCATCGAAGCCCACGCGAACAGCAATTTCGCCGGCCTTGGGACTGCCAATAAGATTGTCACGGCTTTGGGGTTCATGATTGATTTCGACCCCGCATTCGAAGTCCAGCCGACGATCGACCGGCTGGCGACGTTGGCAGAGTACGGCCCGGAAAACATCCGCGCCTGTATGACCAGCGAATGGACGTTCAATGAACGGGCCCTGGTCTTCATCATGCTAAACCCCGATGACCTCTCTGACTGGGGATTGTTTATGTACAACGTCGCGCTGGATTTACCGGTGGCAACCGGCTGGATGGCCCCCCCGGAAGAATAGGTTTTTCTTCTATGTGACGTTCAGATTCACGCCGCCTGCGGCGACGATCTGCACTTAGCCACTCCGGTCAGATTCACGCGGCGCTAGCGCGCCACGATCTGCACTTAACATTTCCGTTCAGATTCACGCGGCGCTAGCGCGCCACGATCTGCACTAATCTGTCGGTGACAATGACAGCGGCGGGAAGGTGCATCCAGGTGCAGGCTGGGCCCCATGGATTTCTGGCCCGGGACTACGGGACAATGTCAGGGTTTGATTTCTGCCAACGTCCGTCCAGGTTTGTTCGATACCGTCAGGCCAGCGGACGCTCAAATTGGCCAGGGGGGCGTCCTCTGCACCCAATCCGAAATGCACCAACATTTGGTTCTGACCCAAAAAATTATTGCCTGCAGATAGATCACGCACTTGGTCCGGGGCGCCATTTCCTGGGGAAAGCGTAAATCGTGAGCCAATCCCGGTTTCTGGCCCAACGACCCGCACATTTAGCCAACTGTTTTCGTTGCCGCCGTCGTTGCGATACAAAATTGGTTGGTCGCGGTTGTTGACCACAAACAGATCCAAATCCCCGTCGTTGTCGTAATCAAATGTCAGCAATCCTTTTCCGGCTCGGGTGTCGGTGATGCCAACGTCCTGGGAAATTTCGGTGAACTGCCCGTTGCCGTCGTTTTGCCAAAACCGGGTAATGTCATCGCCGAAGCCTTCACCGTCGGTGTTGTCGGGAAACAGCACGCCGTTGGCCATGACCAAATCCATATCCGCGTCATTGTCGTAATCGATGAACGTGGCAGCCCATCCCCAGAATCCGTCGCGCAATCCGGCTTCGTCGGTGGCGTCCCGGAACGTCCGATCCCCCGTGTTCAGAAACAATCGGTTGCCGGTGTGGTTGATCCGCTGGCCGCCGGAAATAGCGGTGATGAACCAATCCATCAAACCGTCGCCGTTGGCATCGCCGATGGTGGCACCCATGCCGTTTTCGTCACCACCCACACCGGCATCCAACGTTCCGTCGGTGAACGTTCCGTCGCCGTTATTCCAGAACAGTCTGGAGCGACCGAAATCACTTGTCACCGCCAAATCAAGCCAGCCGTCGCCGTCCATATCGGTGAATTTCGATGTAAACGCAAAGGATCCGGGCTGGCTGTTGGCGCTGGTGCTGGTGATATTGTCCATGGAAACACCGGCGGTCACGGTTACGTCTTCAAAAAATCCGGCCAGTCCCGGTGCGGCCGCACCGCGATTACGGAGCAATCGGGAATTTGATGGGGCGCCGGTTGGGTTGACCTCGTCGTGGCGCCATTCCGTGGTGTGAATGTCCAAAAACCCGTCGCGATCGAAATCGCCAAAGGTGGGGCTATAACCAAAATGATTGTCTTCGCCTTCGATGGCGGCACCCCGGCGGACAGCCTCTTCGGTGAAATGCCCGGTGCCGTCGTTGATGTACAAATAGAATCGATTTTCCCACAGCCCCGTCAGGTACAGGTCCAGGTCTCCGTCGTGATCAATGTCGGCCAAGCCGACCCCGTTGGAGTCCATAATCACGCCTTCCAACCCAGACCCTGCGGTGACATCGGCGAAGGTGCCGTTGCACATGTTGCGGAATAAAATGTCTGGCTTGTCCAATCGGGTAACGACCAAATCCACATAGCCGTCGTTGTCGAAATCACCCGCAGCGGCACCGCCGCTCATGTGTACCGGGTAATACAAATCTGCGGGCAGTTCGTGTTGGATATACATGAGCCCTGCATCCCTTGTGACGTCCGTAAACATCACGCCGTCGGCCAAAGCCGTGGATGCGGTGAGCATTGCCGTCAACGCGGCGAGCCGCCCGCCGATCGCGATTGCAGATCTCGGTTTCATCCGTCCCACTCCCAATAAATTTCCCGAAATCTACCACACAACGCCGATGCTATCGCCACCAACAGAACGGGCGCGGCCAACGGTCGCGCCCCAAACTGCACCTGCCAAATTTACGCTTTGCTAAAGCCCGGGGGCTAATTCAGCGCAGGGGCTGGCACCTTCTCCGTAATAGCGAACGCAGTAATCCAACGTCAGTTCAAACTGCACGACCTGTTCGACTAAAAACCGCGCGACGAATTCGATTTCGTTTGCCCGCAGCATAGCCAATCCCGGGGTCGGGACTTCTTTTTCGTCTAGGTCGGCCCGGGGGATGCCATAGCAACGGTCGTCGTCATAGGCCTTTGTATCGTGGGCCGGCATTTTGGATCCAATGCGCCCGCAGGCGATGACTTCGATTAAGCCCGCCAAATCCAAAAACGATTCGCGCAGGGATGGGCCGTTGCCCATATGAGATTCGGCACCGCGACCGTCCCAGCCATGACACCAATGACACTGGGCTTTGTCCCGGTATACCTCTCGACCGCGTGTGATGTTTCTGGTTTCGTCCTGTGCACTAGCGATGGTTGGCACCGCTACGGTCAGCAACAAACCCGCGGCAAGTGCCAAAATCCAGCGCAAAGCGAAATGTCGAAAACTAGTCATACCCGCGACCTTCCCGATGCTGGATGGCTCGCGGACGAAAAAAGACCGCGATCAACGACGGCGGTCAGTCTATTGGAAAATGTTTTGCCGGGGGGATGCGGCCAATGGCCGCGCTCTCCCCCGGCTTAACAGATCAGGTGCTTATTTGAACTCTTCGCAAATAACAGCGGTTTCGCTGTAGAAGCGAACGCAATAATCCAGGGTCAGTTCCTTTTGGAACACCCACTCCACCAAGAACGCTGCCACACTTTCAATCTCACTTTGGCGTAGATTCGCCAACCCGGGTGTAGGCGTTTCCTCGGGTGTCAGGTCTGCTTTGGTAATTCCGTAACAGCGACCGTCGTCATAGGCGCGCTGATCATGGGCAGGCATTTCTCTGCCGATGCGCCCGCATTTGATCACCTCCACTGCCCCTTCATAATCCAGGAAGGACTCACGCAGGGAGGGGCCAAAGCCCATGTCAGATTGCGATCCGCGGCCGTCCCAGCCGTGACACCAGACGCATTTTGCCTTGTCGCGAAAAATTTCCCGTCCCCGGGAAATGTTCCTGGGCTCGTCTTGGGCAACCGCAACGGTCGGAATTGCCACCAAAAATGATGCGGCACCGGCAATCGCCATCAATGGGACCGAACCGGACAGCGCAAATGCTGAAATCGTCAGAATTCTCAAGATTTTATTCATTTTACCCTCAACTGGCCGGATCACTTGGCGCGTTCTCCGTGATTCATATCGAAAAATGTGGCCGAAGTATAATTTGGCGCCCGCCGCCTGCCAAGGCGAATCCAGCGGAATCCCCGTGGGTCACAGCTTTGTGGGCGAATTTCACATTGGCCATCTTTCGCTTCGCCAATCTTGATCGTATATAGTGGGCAAAAGGAGAATGTGGATGCGATTGGTAAAATTGAATATTGGGTGGGTTGCCGCCATTGGTGCGATTGGCGCGACTGCCCTTTTGATCGGTGGGTTGTTGGCACCAGCCCAGGCGCAAAATTTTGGCGTTGGGGTGCTGGGCGAACTTGTGACCGAGGATTACGAGCGGGGGGAAGTGCGCGATTTGCGGATCGGCATGCACCACACCGAGATTCTGCCGCAATTTTATTTTGAACATGCGTGTGGCAGCAACGGCGGGCCCCCGTTCAACCCAGTGAATGGATTCGCCGATTACATGGAATGCCCTGCCGAAGCCGGGACCGGGCTGCACGAGATCTATGTGCGGTATGACGATGAAAACGAATTTGTGGTCCGCCTCTATCGGGAATTAGAGGGCCAAGCCTTGTGGTTGGAAACATTCACGGGCACCAAAGTCGCCGGGCATCCGGTTATTTTGTCGGTACTTTTCGACGAGCCGGGCACAGTCCAAGGTATTCGAGTGGTATCCGATCCGCGCGCTGGGCTTGATCAGCGGCGCTATGCCTATCTGATGCGCATCCCCATCATGGCCCGGTATGGGCGCAGCGGGTGGGAGTGCGAGGATCTAGAAGCCACCCAAGGGGAAACCGAGGTTGGTGGGATGTTCGTAAAGCAGCGATGCTCAAAGGTTGTAGATGATGAAAAGCGAATCAACGTCGACACCAATCTGTTCCGCAAGCGCGGCCAGGATGGCCTGGACGACCTTGGTAACTTTAAAGCCGGTGATTTTGAAAGCTCGGCTCGGTTCGAAATCTTCGGCCTGGACGTCCCCGACCTCTAAAGACTTTTGACTTTGTCGTTCAGATTCACGCCGCAATATGTGCCGCGATCTGCACTGGTAAGCGCGAATCTTGTTTGGCGGGCCTTCCGGCAAACAAGTGAACCCGCGCGACATGCAAAGAGCTAATCCCGTTTTACACCGTCGGGCATGGTGGTGTTGCCGTACACAGCCAATTCGCGGCCTTCCCCATCCGATGGGAATATGGCTCTTGAAAGATTGGCGTCGGTAAAAATTGTGCCCGTCAGATCGGTATCGGCAAGGTCCGCGCCTTGGAGGTTGGCGCGGTGGAAATTTGTTCCCACCAAAATTGTATCTCGCAGCATGGCGCCGATCAGACTGGCGTTGGTGAAATTCACACCGGTGAAATCAATGCCGCGGAAGTTAGTGTCCTCCATGCGCGAATCCGTGAAATCGGTTTCCGGGCTGGTGACGGCCCCCGACATTCTAGCCTCGCGGAAATCGCACTCGATAAATTGCGCACCGGACACGTCGACGCTTTGCATCCGCGCCCGACGGGTGTTGCCTCGCCACATATAGGCGTCGGTCAAATTCGCTTTGGTCATATCGGCCAAAAAGAAATCGGCATAGCTAAGCAAGGTGTTTGAAAGATTGGCCTCGCGCAGGTTGGCGACGTTGAACGAGGCCACGCTCAAATCCGCACCTGCCAAATTTACCCCGGGCATAACCGCCCGGTGAAAATTCGCGCGTACTAAAATGGCGTCTGTCAGGTCGGTATTGGCCAACGAGGCCCGCGCTAGGTCGGCGTCGGTCATTTCCGCCCGGGCCATTTTTGCCTGATCGAAAACCGTGCGCTCCAAATTGGCCAATTCAAGGTTTGCGTCCTCTAAATTCGCCCCGGTCAGGTCGGTCCCCGCCAAATTCGCCCCGGTCAAAATTGCGCCGGCCAAATTGGCGCCAACCAAGCTGACGGCTGTCATTTCCAACCCAGTTAGATCACAGCCCGGGCAGTCAATGGTCGTTCCGGCGCGAAAGGCCTCTGAATCTTGGGCGGTGGCCGGGTTTGTGAAAAGGCCAGCAACGACGATCAAAGCGGCGATTGGCCGACTGTGAAAATTTAGATTGCGGAGAAGGAAAATGTGCATGAACCTTTGTGGGTGTTTCGCCAGAAATTGTTGAATCGGACTCGTGGGGCCCGGTTGATCTATGCTGCGCCGGGCAATCAGAAAGAACAAGGCCCCTGATTTGGGGTGAAATTCGAAATGGGGATTTGGGAAGATGTGGATGAAACATTTGGCGTTTATTGCTGCCGGGCTTTGCATTTTGGTTGCGGCGCCTGTTGCGGCTCAGGATACGGTCACCGGAACAGCAACTGTGCTGACTGCCGACCGTCTTATGGTCGGTGACAATCAATTCTTTTTATTCGGAATTGATGGATTCGATGAGCCACAAAATTGCTACATCAATGGTGAGCCCTGGGCTTGTGGCGCCGTTGCCTTTCGTGAATTACAAATTTTGGCCGATGTGGGCCCAGTGACCTGCGTTCGCCAGCAAGATCGCAACCCCCGTCGCATGCGGTTTCCCTGGGGCACCTGCACCGCAGGCGGCGTTGATTTGGCCGAAGCCATGGTCCGTGCCGGTCTTGCATTTGTTGTAATGGACCAAAGTGAACAATATCTCCCCGCCCAGATTGCCGCCGAAGCCGAAGGGGTCGGTGCCTGGCAGGGCAATTTTGTACCACCCTGGGAATACAGGGATAGATTGCGGGGGATCTAGTTTTGGAGAAATTGGCGGATTCAAGGGAATTTCACGGTATTCAAAGTTCCGAGAGAGGCCTTGATTTTTGGAAGGTTTCCCGCCTATCGTGCTGGCAGCCAATTCGACGGAACTGGGCACTCCGGCCCTCACATAGTCAGGTATAGAACGAAATGAGCACATCCGATCTCGCGTCAGCGCGCGGGCGTGGCGACGCGCCGGGCCCCTTTGTTACGCCATTTGAAATTCGGGACTACGCGCTTCTTCTTAAGTGGTTGATTCTGGCCGGTGTAGCGGTCGCGGCGTTTGTAGCCGTTTGGCAGTTTGGGCTGCTGGGCGAAATGCTACGCAGCGACAAAAGCTACATCTCGCTGGCAATCACCCTTTTGTTTGTCGGCACGTCTGTCCACTGCGCCACCGGCGTTGTGACGGTCTCCCGGGAACTGAACGCCGCACGGCGGGTTCAGCGGTTGATCCAGAAAAATCCGACAAATTTTAAGGTGATGGACGACAAAGTCGTCATCGGCGACGGCACTCAGCTGTTGCCGGGGATCATGACCGATCACATTCGCAATCTGATCGTAAAGGCCCGCGGGCTTGAATCTCGGGTCGATCAGTCACTGCTGATGCGTACCTTTGCAGACGGCCTGCGTGGTCGCTTGCAGGTGGGTTGGTTCATTTCAGATTCTATGTTCAAGCTGGGACTGCTGGGGACCCTAATCGGGTTCATCTTCATGTTGTCACCGATCAACGCGATCAAGACCTTTGATCCGCTGACCATGAAGGCAGCCATGTCCACCATGTCTTCGGGTATGGCCGTGGCTTTGTACACCACCCTTGCTGGCTTGGTCGGCGGTCTGATTTTGAAATTGGAATATTACTTCCTGGAAATCGGCACCACCGAGCTTCACACAATTACCGCAGAAACCACTGATGTCTATGTGATCCCAGCTCTGCGGGAGAGCAAGTAATGCACTCTGACGGCTTCCTAGCCGAGCGCGAACAGTTCGATGTCTTCACGGACTTGCTGTTCAATGCGCTGTTGGGTTTCGTGTTCATGTTCTTGATCGCGTTCATGCTGATCAACCCGATTTCCGATACGGGGAAGGTTGATCCAAAGGCCGAGGTTCTTATTACTGTGACCTGGCCCGACCAGCATCCGGACGACATTGATCTGTACGTGGAAGACCCAAACGGTGGGGTGGTCTGGTATCACGTCAAAGAGGCCGGTCTGATGCACTTGGACCGGGATGATCGTGGCAATTACCGGGATACGATCACGGTGGATGGCCAAAAGATCAACAATCCTCTGAACCAAGAAACGGTGACTATTCGTGGGATTATCCCCGGTGAGTTTGTCATCAACGTCCATCACTATCTGGCCAACGGGACCGAAGACGTCCCGGTGGAAGTGAAGGTCGAAAAATTGAACCCCGAAGTGACTTTGGTGTTCTACACGACCTTGCAAATGGATCACAAAGGCCAGGAACTGACGGCGGCGCGCTTCACCATGGATGATGAAGGGCAAATCTCTGACGTCAATCGGCGGCCGAAGACGTTGGTCCGCTCCCGGAAAGGGGCGTAAGCACCGCTATGACTCTTGGATTTATTGGAACAATCTCCGCGTACATCATTGTCGCGGTCCTGTTGCTTAGCCTGAATGTTGCACCCAGGTGGTCGTGGTGGGTAAAGGCCACGTCGATCGTCGTGACTTCGGCTTTTTTCATTGTCACCTACTACTCCATTATCGACATCATGGGGTGGCCGGTTAAAGACGACATGCCGGAAAAATTCCAGCTCCATTGGGCCAGAATTATCGAGCCCGATAAGCTGCTGAACACGCCGGGTGCCATTTTCCTGTGGGTCGAAGAACTGGATGACCAAAACATCCCGTACGGGATCCCGCGGGCGTTCCGCCTGCCCTATACCGTGCCGTTGGACAATGGGGTCAACGATGCCCTGGATATGATCAGCAATGGCCAGGATGTAGGTGGAACCGCACAAGAATATGACGAAGAAGAACAAGAAGAAGGCGAAGAACCTGATCCCTTCGCTGAATTGCCCGAAGACGTCGAAGGCCAAGGTTATGCCGACGTGGACGAGCTAAAAATCGAAGATATGGTACTGCAGTTCCAGGAATTGGAATTGGTGGTACTGCCGGCCAAGGGCGCTGGCGAATAGACCAATAAACTTTGGCGCTTCAATGCGCCCAAAATTAACCCCGTACCTTGTGTACGGGGTTTTTTTTTGAACCCCCGCGCCCCTATTTAGTGAAAAAACCAATGGCGGGCATAGGTTGGAATCGCAATCCATCCTCCGTATGCAATGGGCTCCCCTGGCCGGCAGGCCAGGATTGTTAATTTGCCCGTGTCCGGTGGCGACAGGTTCTGCGGGTGTTTTCGGCGTCGCCAAACGGTGCCTGCGATAACCGGTCGCAGGTCGCTGAACCAGAAAAACGGCAAAACCTTTTCAGGAGGGGATCATGAATTTCACCAAGCGCAATTTTTTGACACGGACCATTGGGGCCGCCGCGTTCGCAGCGACTGCCGCGTTGGCCATGGGCGCAAGCTCTGCCCAAGCACAGACCCCAGAAGTCCGCATTGGCCTACTTAGCTTTGGCACGGTCAATTGGGCCGCTGACACCATCAAGAACAGGGCGTTCGATATTCGCAACGGTTTCGAATTGGTGGTTCAGGGTTATGGCGGCAACGACGCCACGGCAATCGCCCTTCAGGGCGGCGAAGTGGATGTCATCATCACCGACGCGTTTTGGGTTTCAAAGCAACGGGCCGAAGGCAATGATTTTGTCTGGGTGCCGTACTCCAACACCGTCGGCGGCGTGATCGTTCGCAACGATTCTGGCATCAACACGGTCGAAGATCTGATTGGCAAGAACATCGGCATTGCCGGTGGTCCGGTGGATAAAAGCTGGCTGCTGCTTCAGGCCTGGACCCTTGACCAACTTGGCATGAACATTCGCGACGCCGTTGGCGAAGTGAAATTCGGCTCGCCGTTCCTGGTCAACAGCATGATCAACAAAGGTGAAGTCGACGCGGTCATGAGCTTCTGGAACTGGAACGCCCGTTTGCTGAACGATCCAGAAAATTACCATCAGCTGATTGGTACTGGTGAAATCCTTGGTGTTCTTGGCGTGGAGGGCTCTGTTCCGCTTTTGGGCTGGACCTTTAGCCAAGCATGGGCCGAGGCAAATCCGGATGCCATCGCAGGATTCTTGCGTGCTTCCCAGGATGCCACGCAATTGCTGGCCAACAGCGACCAAGCGTGGGCCACCTTGAAGGACCGCATGAACGTGACAGAAAACCCGTCACTGTTCGAAACCTATAAAACCAATTACCGCGCTGGCATTGTGTCGTCGTTCGATGCCGACGATCAGGCCCGTGCCCGTCAAGCGTTCAGCATTTTGTCTGACCTTGGCGGCGAGGCTCTGATGGGTCCCAATCCAGAATTGGAAGCGGGAACTTTCTGGGGTGGCTTCGCGTTCTAGCCATACGGCTTTTTAACGGCCATACTTGAAGGTATGGGACAAAGCGTTCAACAGCCCAGGGGCCGTACGAAAGTGCGGCCCCTGTCGCCTACAGAGGGCGGTGGATGGATCAGGGTTCTCTCACTCGTTGCCGTTGCAGCGATTTGGGAGCTCATCATTTGGGCGTTCGAGCCCAATCATCTGCCGCACCTTTCCGCGGTAGCAGAGGCATTCTGGACATTGGCCACGACCCCCGGTCCGTGGTCGTGTCATCGGGATACCAATATATTTTGGGAAATCATTTCCCAATCCGGATTGGCCTGTAACCTGGGGTTCACCCTGTTTCGGGCCGCCGCCGGGTTTTTCTCGGCGATGATCATTGGCAGCGTGATCGGAATTTTGCTGGGTCGCTACCGGACCCTGGACCGCTTCTTTGATGGTTGGATCGTTCTTGGCCTGAATCTGCCGGCATTGGTTGTCGGGATCCTTTGCTATGTGTGGTTCGGGCTTACTGAATTTGCGCTTATTTTGGCCTTGGCGATCAACAAGGTGCCGTTGGTTGCGGTGATGGTGCGCGAAGGCGCGGCGTCAATCCAACCCGACCTGATCCAGGTGGCAAAGGCGTTTCGCATGTCGTGGTTTCAGACCATGCGAAAGGTCTATTTGCCCCAACTGTTTCCGTATTTTATGGCGTCAGCCCGTGCCGGTTTGGCGTTGATTTGGAAAATTGTGTTGGTCCTGGAATTCATTGGCCGCAGCAACGGTGTTGGTTTCCAATTCCAAATCTTTTTCAGCAATTTCGAGATCGAAAAAGTTCTCGCCTATACGTTTTCGTTTATCGCAGTGGTGATGCTGATTGAAACCTTCATCATGCGACCGATGGATCGCAAGGCCACACGGTGGCGGATGTGACGTTTCTTCAGGTGGATATCGCCGAAAAGAAATTCCCGGCTGTCGAAGGCGGTGAATTTATCGCTCTGTCGGGCCTAAATTTTTCGGTACCGAAGGGGCAGTTCACGTGCATTGTCGGGCCGTCCGGCACCGGCAAGACGACATTGCTGAATATTCTCAGTGGTTTGGATACGAAATACCAAGGGTCCGTGACCATCGATGGCAATACGCCAAAAGAGGCACCACCCCTTGGCTACATGTTTCAATCACCGCGCTTGATGCCATGGCTGACGGTATTAGAAAACATCCGCATTGTTGCCAACGAATCGGCGCGTAACGAAAACCGTGCAGAAAAGTTGTTGGAAGAAATGGATTTGGGTGGGTTCATGGAAACCTTCCCCAATCGGCTTTCGGGGGGCATGCAGCGTCGCGCAGCTTTGGCCCGTGCCTTCGTCAATCAACCGCCCATGCTGTTGTTGGACGAACCGTTCATTTCTTTGGATACCCCCGTCGCCGATCGTCTGCGCCATCTTTTGCTAGATCTTTGCCGCGCCCATAATGCGACTGTGGTGTTCGTCACCCATGATCTGCGGGAAGCGGTACAATTGGGGGATCGGATATTGTTCATGTCTCCCAGCCCCGGCCGGGTGGTGTTGGATCAACCCATAGACCTTGCCCGGCCACGGGTGTCCGACAGCGAAGAAATGGAAGCCTTCCGCAGCCAATTGTTGAAGGATCACCCGGATATTTTGGCGGGGCTGGATAAAGAAGAGGCGGCGATCGTCCCCGCCCATCAACAGGAGTAAAGCGTATGGCAGAGTCCCAAGCCGCTCTGAACGTGATCAATGTCGTGAAATCATATGGTGCCACGCGCGCCTTGAATGGCATCAACTTGCGGGTCGATCCCGGCGAGTTCGTAATTTTGTTGGGGCCGAACGGTGCCGGTAAATCCACGTTGTTTCAGCTTTTGACCGGCCTGTTTGTGGCGGACGAGGGTCAAATCATTGTGGATGGTCATGACTTGGCGGTGAATTCTGTTCCGGCCCTGGGTGGCCTTGGGATCGTCTTTCAAACGCCAACGTTGGATCCCGAACTGTCGATCAATGCGAATTTGCGCTTTCACACGGATTTGCATGGGGTCCCGGCAAAGGTAGCCCAGCGGCGCATCGACGAAGAACTTGAACGCATCGGCCTTGGTGGTAAATCCAAGCAGGCCGTGCGCACGTTGTCGGGGGGCAACAAGCGCCGGGTTGAATTAGCCCGGGCGTTGTTGCATGAACCCAAAATTTTGTTGATGGACGAACCCACCGTGGGATTGGATCATCGCAGCCGCCAAGACATTTTGGAATCCGTCGAAGTGTTACGCCGTGATCGCAATCTCGCCGTGCTGTGGGCCACCCACTTGGTGGACGAAGCAAAGACCGCGAACCGGGTGGTAATCCTGCATCACGGGAACATCTTGAACGACGGGCCAATCGATACCCTGATCGAACAGCAAGGTGTCGAAAATTTGAGCGAAGCGTTCTTGAAGTTGACCGACCCGGACAAAGAGGAAGTGGCTTAGGCGCACTTTGATCCAATGACACCAACCGACAGCGGCACATTGAATAACCCCAATCAAATCGTTCAGTAGGCGCGCCGGTGTTCCGCATCTATTCCATGAAGGGATTGTTGCTGGGCCACAATCTGGCATTTTTGTTGCTGATCGTTGTCACCGGGGCGATGGGTCTGTTGGGGGTGGAGCTGCGCCAACGGGCAGCGGAAGAATCCCAACGCCTTAGCTCCCTGGTCAACTTGGTTCAAGAAACCCGCGGTGACGTTTACCGCCAGATGACCGAAGTTTTCGACCATCATTTTTTGGCGGCACCACGGGCAGCCACAGAATACCGTGCGACCGGCAGCCGCATCGCCGCGAACTTCGCAAAAATGGAAGCAGTGGCTGTTCACCCGGCGGAAGCCGCCGCCATCGAAGGCTTGCAGTTGGCGTTTGAACAAGTGCGCCAGCAAACCGATTTGATTATGACCACGCCGTCCAGCGCGTTTCGCGAAGCCGATCACCTCACGGTGTTTTTCACTGCCGATTTGGAAATGGTGTGGTTGGCAGATTATGAACGGGTATTCGCCGCCAACGACGAATTGATGTCCATCGCTCAGGGTGCCGAGGAAGACAGGGTTGCCCGGCTAAGCCGCACCGCCAGCCTGATCTTGTTGATCCCAATCGCCTTGGCTGGGGGCTTGTTGTTGGTTTCCCGGGTATTTGTTCAACAGGCGTTCGTGCGCCCGGTGAATGCATTGCTGGCGGGGGTCGCGGCGTTTGGCCAGGGTCGCCTGGATCACAAGGTGAAGGAATCCGGCGCCACGGAGCTGGTAACATTGCAGCGTGCGGTCAACCGAATGTCGGACGATTTGGCCCTAAGCCGGGAAGCCTTGGTGCGGTCGGAAAAACAAGCAGCCCTTGGGTCACTGGTTCCCGTTGTCGCCCACAACATCCGCAATCCGTTGGCCAGCATTCGCGCCACCGCCCAGGTCCATGACAGCTCAGATGTTGCCCCGGATGTCGCCCAAGGCTTGAAGGACATTCGCGTCACTGTGGATCGCTTGGAACAGTGGCTATCTTCCCTGTTGTCCTATTTGAATCCCCTGCGACTGGCGCGCAGCCACGTGCCCTTGGCCGACGTTGCGGCGACCGCCATTGATTTGTTGGCACCTCGCATAGACGGGAAATCCCTTGCCGTCGAACGCATTGGTTGGGATGGGGTATCGGAAGTGACCGTGGATATCCATTTGATGGAACAGGCCGTGGTCGGATTGTTGTCGAACGCCATCGAGGCATCGCCGGACAATGGCGTGATTTCCGTGTCCATAAAGACCCCGGAAAATTTGGTGCAGTTGGTCATCGCCGATCAGGGTCCGGGTATGCCATTCCGTCCGGCACCCGGGGAACTAAGCCCCGGGCCCACCACAAAAAGCTTTGGCAGCGGATTGGGGATCCCGTTCGCATTCAAAATTTGTGATTTGCACCATGGCACGGTTGATTTTGAACCTGGCGCGCACGGCGGTACCGAAGTCATCATCACCTTGCCCGCTAGCAAAGCAGAACGGAGCGCAGCGTGACCGACCCGGCTGAACTCCCCAACCCGGGGGCTGAAAATGCTCCCAGTTGGTCCATTCTGGTGGTGGACGACGAAGACGTGTTTGCCCGGGCGGTGGCGACGTGTTTGGTGCGCGCCGGAAATACCTGCGTGGTGGCAACGTCCCTGGCAATGGCCCGTGAACAAATCAAAGATCCGCCGGATTTGGTCATCCTGGACATGCGGTTGCCCGATGGTGATGGCCTTGATCTGCTCCCTGACATCACCGGAGCGGGGGATGCCGCGCCGCCGGTGATCGTTGTCACGGCTTATGGGGACATCGGCCAAGCGGTCGACGCGATGAAATTGGGGGCCGCCGACTACCTGCGCAAGCCGTTGGATCTGGATGAGCTTTTGGTCACCGTGGACAAGGTGATGGATTCGCAAAAGCTGAGATCCCGGCTCAATTTTTCCAAGGCCCGAGAAAATCGGTCCGCAGTACCGCAAACATTTTTGGGGAACTCCCCGGCAATTTCCGCAGTGCGGTCCCAGATCGAAACCATCGCCAGCGTTGGTGGGACGCCGCCGCCCACGGTGTTGATCCAAGGCGAAACCGGCACGGGCAAAGATGTGGCGGCGCGGTTACTGCACAGCATGGGGCCAAGGCCGGACCGGCCGTTCGTCCAGGTGGATTGTGCGTCCTTGCCAAAAGACATGATCGAGGCTGAATTATTCGGCCACGTGCGCGGTGCGTTCACTTCCGCCCACGCGTCCCGGGCCGGTTTGATCGAAGCCGCCGAAGACGGCACGCTGTTTTTGGATGAAATCGGCGAATTACCCATAGCCTTGCAAGCCAAGCTGCTGAACGTGTTGGAACGCCGCCAAGTCCGCCGGGTGGGCAGCACCCGGGAAAGCCCGGTTCAGGCGCGGTTTATTGCCGCCACCAACCGGGATCTAAAGGCCATGGTGGCTCGGGACGAATTTCGCGACGATTTGTATTTCCGCCTCAACGTGTTGTCCGTGGCAATGCCGTCGTTGCGGGAATGCCGGGGCGATCTGCCGCTTTTGGCGCGGCATTTCTTGGCGACTACCGCACGGTCGTACGGCCGCGATGCTCCTGAATTGGGGGCGGAAGCGCTGGACGCCATGGAACAATACGACTGGCCAGGGAATGTGCGGGAACTGCGCAATGTGATCGAACGAGCGGTGCTGTTGACCCCCGGGACGGTGGTGGCAGCAGATTCCCTCGCCTTGTCCCAGTCGGCGATGGGCGCCCAACCTCAAAAAGCATCCCACGACGGCGATCCTGGGGAGCAGGCCGTTGGCGGTAGCACCCTGGACGATGCGGAGCGGCAATTGATCACAGGAGCCCTTCGTGGGGCACGAGGCAATGCGTCGGAGGCGGCGCGGGCCTTGGGGGTCACCCGCATGGCGTTGCGCTATCGGATCGAAAAACATGGGCTCAGAGCGTCGGATTTTCGCGACGGATAGGGGCTTTTTCGGTCATACATTGGTGTGTGATACCAACCGTCGTGGCGACCATATGGTTGATATAAACCACCAGCCCACAGGGGCCGACTTTCCCGACCGAGTCTCAAGCCCTATAACTCCCTGAAATATAACGAAAATATTGCCCGAAGGCCGGGCGCTGGCCATGGCACACATATTGCTCTATGGCTTGGGATAGGTTTGTCTCTATGGCGTCCATAGGCAATGCCAAGCATTGGAAAACTCAATGTAGGCAAACGTTTGAAAACAAGATGTGTGGGAGGGGATATGAAGATTTCACTGAAAATGATTGTGGCCGTGTTTGGCCTGTTCGCGTTTGTTGGCCCGGCTTCGGCAGAGGGCAATTTGGCATCGCGTCCGACAGGGTTGGAACTGACCCTGAACCCGGACCTGAGCATGTCCAACTACGAATACGAACTGGAAACCGGGAAATATTACCGCTGGGATATCACCAGCATGGGCGGTGATGAATTTCTGCTTCTTGCACCTGACCTGTGGCGCAACTCGTGGATCAACCAAGTCGCCATCGGCGAATTGGAAGTAAAGCCCATGGGTCTGTACGGGCTGGAATTTGATGACGAAGGCCAGGTCAGGATTTGGTTCGTCCCCATCCGCCCCGGCAATTATGAATTTTACATCGACGGCCACAAAGAACGCGGCATGGTCGGAACCTTTATCGTCCGCTAACGCGTAGGACCCAGGAGTAAGTCATGCAGTCAAAAATACAAATCCCCCAGGTCGGTGACCAAGTCCTGTTTTCCGGTCGGCGGAAAGTCTTAAAGGGCATGGGCGCGGCGGTGGCCTTGGCGGCGTTGCCATTGGCGGCCACCCGCCCGGCATCAGCGGCGGGTCGTGGCCTGGCGTTTGTCAGCAACGAAAAAGGCCACACGGTCACGGTGCTGGATATCACCACACTAGAGGTGATCAAGCAGATCAAAACCTCTCGGCGGCCCCGGGGCATGGTCTTCAACTTGGCAAAAACATTGCTGTACGTGGCGTGCGGCGACGAAGACGTGGTCGACGTAATTGATGCCGAACTGCTGGAGGTGGTGGATGCCATCCCCACAGGCCCTAGCCCCGAAGTGCTGGAAATCACCCCAGACGAGCGCCTGATGTTTATCGCCAACGAAGAAGATTCTTCGTTGTGGATCATCGATCTGGCCGAAAAGGTGCTGTTGCACGAAGTGCCCACAGGCGCGGAACCGGAAGGGGTGTTCATCACCGATGACGGCAAGACCCTGTATTTGACGTCGGAAGTTGCCGACATGATCCACCGCATTGATGTGGACCAGGGCATCATTACCGCGAACGTGATCGTTGGCACACGGCCCCGGCGCATCCGCATGACTCCCGACAAAAAAGAATTGTGGGTGTCAGCCGAGCTGTCCGGGGAAATTTACATCATCGATGTTGAGACCTTCAAAGTGACCGAAGTCATCAACTTCTTGCCGCCGGGCTTCCGCCAGGTGGATGTGACCCCGGTGGGGCTTGTGCTAACTGCTGACGGTAAAACGGCGTACGTCAGCCTTGGCCGGGCGAACCACGTGGCCTTTGTGGACGTGGCGACCCGCGAAATCGAATTTTATGTGCTGGTTGGATCCCGTGCTTGGAACGTGACGCTGTCCGCTGACGAATCAACGTTGTTTGTGGCCAATGGCCTGTCGGATGATGTTTCCGTGGTCGATATCGCGGCTAGAAAAGTGACCAAGTCCATTCCCACGGGGCGCATCCCGTACCAAGTCCTGTTGGACGAATAGGAACCCGGGGGGGAAGCATGATGAACTGGGTCAAAGGTTTGGGTATGCGGGCGTTCCTGGTTGGAGCGATCTTGGCCCTTGCGGGGCTTATCACGGCGTCTGTGGTCATGACCCCGGGACTGGCGGATGCTCAGGAAACCGAAATCGTCCCCCTGAAAATCGGCTATTTGGATATTGAAGACGATATTCGCTACGTGCGCGCGTTCGTGTATGCCCGTATTCCGGCGGTGCCGCGGTTCCGGCCGCTGCCCGGGGCCCAGCAAGGCATTTTGGATGCCCAATCCACGGGCAGGTTTTTGGGGACGGATTATGAACTGGTGCCCTTTCGTGGAGTGGATGCCGACGCGCTGATTGCGGAACTGTTCCGTCAGCGGGATGAAGAAGGCATCAGCTTTTTCCTGGTAGACGCTGAAACCCCGGTGATCGAAGCCTTGACCGAGGCCACCAAGGATTCAGACATATTGTTGTTCAATGTGAACAATTCTTCAGATTCCCTGCGCATCGAAAATTGCGCGTCCCATCTGATGCATACGGCCCCCAGCTACAACATGCTGATGGACGCCCTGACCCAATATTTGATTTTCCAAGATTGGACCAGACTGTTGGTGCTGAAAGGCCCCCTGCCCGATGACGCAGAAATGGTCGCCGCACTGGAGCGGTCTGCCAAGCGCAACGGTGCCTCCGTCGTCGATATTCGTGATTTCGTTCTCAGCAACGACCCACGGGAACGCGAGCAAAACAACATTCGCTTGATGACCTCTGGCCGCCGCGACTACGACGTGGTGTTCATCGCCGATACCGACGGCGAGTTCGGTCGCTATGTGCCGTATCAGACCGTGCGCCCACGGCCAGTGGTGGGCACATCGGGGCTGATGGCCGAGGCCTGGCAATGGACCTTCGAACGCCACGGCGCACCGCAATTGAACGGTCGGTTTTTCCGTTCCGCCGACCGCTTTATGACCGGACCAGATTGGTCGGCGTGGGCGGCGGTAAAAGCCATTACCCAGGCATCGATCCGGGCTGAGTCTTTGGAGTTTCAGGCGATTCGCGAGGTTATCCAAAATGAAGAGCTGAATATGGATACCTACAAAGGTTTCCAGTCGGATTTCCGCCCGTGGAACAATCAGCTTCGTCAAAACCTGTTGGTCAGTGTTAACAATGCCGTGATCGCCCGGGCGCCGATCGACAAGTTCGAGCACGCGGTTAACGATCTGGACACCCTGGGAATCGACGAACCCGAAAACAAGTGCGTGTTTTAGGAGACCCTTTTTCGGGCTCAAAATTCGCAGGACCACAGAGGTAGACCGATGACAGTGCAAACAACAGCAGAGCGCACCGAAACGTTGGACGGTGCCGCGCCACCACGCCAAGCCTTGCGGGCCGGCACGATGACCCATCTTGGGCTTGCTCTGGCTGCCATCACCCGACGGGAAGTCGGAAAATTTGTTCGCCAAAAGGGTCGCTGGGCATCTGCCCTGGTGCGGCCGTTGTTGTGGCTGATCGTTTTTGCCGCCGGATTTCGGTCTCTGTTGGGGGTGTCCATCGTGCCCCCGTACGAAACCTATGTGACCTACCAGGAATACATTTTGCCTGGGCTGCTGGGGATCGTTTTGCTGTTCTATGGCATGCAATCGTCCCTTTCCATGGTCTATGACCGGGAAATGGGAATCATGCGCTTGCTGCTAACGGCGCCGCTTCCGCGCTGGGTTTTGCTGTTGTTCAAGCTGCTTTCCGCGACGTTCCTGGCAGTTGCCCAATCCTATGTTTTCTTGCTGATTGTGTTCGCCGTCAGCTTTGTCGTTCCCTATTTGGGTGTGCGCATTCCGGCCACGGGCTGGCTCTATATTTTGCCGCCGTTGATCGGCGGCGGCTTGATGTTGTCGGCCTTGGGGCTTCTGCTGTCGGTCTACATTCGCCAGCTCGAAAACTTTGCCGGCACCATGAACTTTGTGATTTTCCCAATGTTCTTTATCTCTCCGGCTCTGTACCCCTTGTGGAAATTGCGTGAACAAGGGGCGGAATATATTTATTGGATCGCCCAGGTAAATCCATTCACTCACACGATCGAACTGATCCGATATGCCGCATACGGCAAATTCAATTTCCTTTCGTTCGGGATCGTGCTGGCGTTCGCACTGGTATTTTTCATCGTTGCCGCCATCGGATATGACCCACAACGGGGCATGTTGAAGCGCACGGGCAAGCCTGCCGGGGGCCCGCCAGCCGGGTAATTTGCCCCCGTCGTTTGCGACTCGCTCGCAACGCCCAAGCGTTCTCCCAGTGGTATCGGGGCCGCTGTTCCGATACAATTCTTACCATGGTCGAGTAGGCCGCCCGTGGTTGTGGGCGGCATTTTTGGGGGCAGGGTGATGCCAGCGAATTTGGTACTGCGTGCCATGCGGAACATCGCGGTCGGGCTGGTTATGGCCGTGGCCGGGACGCTGTTTACTGTGCCCGCCGCCCAAGCAAATTGGGTGGATGACGTCAAAGATCTGCTTACCCCCGAATTTTTGGCCCAGGTTTGGCCCGGCGAGGAAATCACCTTGGGGGAACCGGAAGGCAGACCCCTGGCGATCCCGGTTTTTGTTGATGGCGAACAAGTGGGCTACCTGATTTCCACCAAGCAGGTTGGGAATTACGGCGGCTACGCCGGTTCACCGTTTGATGTGGTGGCTGGCTTCACCAACACCGGCCAAGTGACGGGCGCGGCGATGCTGCTGAGCCATTCCGAGCCCATCATTGGCCACGGGGTGCCGCAATCCCGCCTTGAACGGTATCTGGCCCAGCTCAACACGGTTCACATCTGGAACCGCTACACGGCGGCCCTGCAACCCAATGTCACCCAGGGGGCGACCATTTCCGCGGGCCTAATGCGTGACGCGGTAATTTTGGGCGCTCGGGTGGTCATTCGCACCCGTGGCGATGTGTACGTCGGTCCGCCAACCGTGGACCGCACCGGGTTCGAAGCCTTGGCATGGGAAGATTTGATTAGCGGCGGTTCCATGGTGCGTTTGTCCCTGACCAACCGCGATGTTGCCGAAGCTTTTGCCTTGGCCGGATACAACGAAGCCCGGCCGGATATCCCCTTGGGCGAAGATCCCGATGGCACGTTCCTAGAATTTTTTGCCGCACTGGCGACGCCTGCTTCCATTGGCCAAAATATTCTGCGGCAAAAAGAATACGAAAATTTCAGCCGCGAGTTCGCCGATCAAATGTTCATTCTGGCCGGTGTTGGCGAATACGATTTCAAAGGCGAAGCCTATCGCCACGCGGCCAACCAAAAACGCTTTGACCGGGTGCAGATTGTCCAAAATGGCAACGTCATTTATTTCCACGGGGACCAATACAAATACAAGGGCCGCCTGGAAACCGGTCAGGGCCGCGAAGGAAAGGTTCTAAACCAAGCCGGGGTGTTCGGGGTTGATGACCCCCTATTTGATCCCTTGGCGCCGTTCATGATCCAGGTTCTGGTCCACGGCACGGCTGATGATGCCGCCATCACCATCCCCTTCGAAGTGGCGTACCAGTTGCCCGCTCGGCACATTTTGGGTCTGGAAGAAGAAGAAATGGCCATGGGCGCGTTGTCGTCGTCGGATGCCCGACCGATTTGGGTTCAGGCGTGGATCGACCAGCAAATCGACGTGGCAGTTTTGGCGGTGGCTTTGATCATCCTCACCATCATGTTGATCAAACAAGACGCAATCTCTCGCCACCGCTACGCATACAAATTCATTCGCCTTGGGTTTTTGGCGTTTACCCTGGGTTGGCTGGGTTGGTACGCCAACGCCCAATTGTCGATGATCAATGTTCTGGTGTATCTCCAAGCTCCGTTTAGGGACTTGGCTTGGACGTCCTACATGGTGGAGCCCCTGATCGTCATCGTCGCCGGGTACACCGTGTTTTCGTTATTCATTTGGGGTCGCTCGCTGTTTTGCGGGTGGCTGTGCCCGTTTGGCGCCTTGCAGGAATTTTTGGCACGCATCGCCAAACTTTTTCGGATCCCGCAATTTCAGGTTTCCCGCGAAACCCACAAAAAACTTTGGCCGTTGAAATATGTGGTGTTTGCCGCCCTGGTGCCTTTGGCGTTTTTCTCGCCCGAGGTGATGGTGGGTGCGGTCGAAGTGGAACCGTTTAAGACCGCCATTACCTCCCATTTCCAAAATCGCGGGTTTTGGTTTGTCGTGTACGCAGTTGCGGTGCTGGCCGTCGGGTTAGTGATGGAGCGCGCTTATTGCCGGTTCTTGTGCCCCTTGGGCGCTGGGCTGGCCGCAGCGGGGCGGTTCAATCTTGTGCGGTTCCTGAAGCGTAAACCCGAATGCGGGACGCCCGAGGGCGAAACCGCTGGCGGCTGCCATTTATGCGAAGTTTCTTGCGAATTCCAGGCGATCGAGCCGTCAGGCAGAATTGACGAAAGTGAGTGTTTCTATTGCTTGGATTGCCAAGTGGAGTATTTTGACGACCAACGGTGCCCGCCATTGGCCGTGGAACGAAAGCGCAGGGAACGGGGTTTGCCCCCAAAGAGTGCCCAAGCGCCAGGGCGTAAGACATTCCCAGGTGGCTTGGTGCCACAGCCGGCTGAATAAGGCCTGCACATATTTCGACCGGCGGGGAGCCGGTTTAGAATGGATAGATCGGAGACTCAAATGGGCTTGAAAAACACCACTCTAATGTCCCGCCGCAGGGCGATCACAATCATGGGCGCCGCCTCTGGCTTGCCCCTGGCTGGTATCGCCACCCAATCGGGGGCAGCGGCTGCGAATTTGTATACCTGGGAGGGTGCCGCTCTTGGTGCCCAGGCCAGCATGACATTGGCCCACCCCAGCCGCGAAGGTGCGGAACGCATCATTGATTTGGCGGTGGCCGAAGTGCGCCGATTAGAGGCTATTTTCAGCCTGCACCTGGAGAGTAGCGAATTGGCGGCATTGAACCGCGATGGCCGCCTGTCCCGTCCGTCCATGGATATGCTGACCTTGATGACCGAGGCAGTGCGCTTTGGCAGCATTTCGGACGGAGCCTTCGACGTCAGTGTTCAGCCTTTGTGGAAGCTGTATTCAGCGCATTTCCGTAACAACAAAGGCGACGCCAAGGGTCCCGCCCAAGGCGAGATCGACGATGTTGTAAAATTGGTGGATTACCGCCGCATCGACGTGAATCCCTTGTTTATTAACTTAGACAAAAAGGGCATGGAAATAACCCTGAACGGCATTGCCCAAGGCTACATCACGGACAAGGTTTCGGAACTGTTGCGGGCCAACGGCATCACCAACGTTTTGGTTTCCTTGGGGGAAACCCGGGCATTGGATACCCATCCCAACGGTCGGCCCTGGCTGGTGGCGTTGAAAGATCCGTCCAATCCTAACCGCACCGATCGCACCATTGATTTGACCGACATGTCGGTGGCGACATCTGGCGGGTATGGGACCGAATTCGATACGGCGGGGCGTTTCCACCATCTGTTCAATCCCGGCATGGGCACCAGCGCGCTTCAGCATCTTGGCGTGTCGGTGATTACACCCCGGGCCACGGTGGCGGACGCGTTATCCACCGCGATATATGTGTCGCCCACCGATCGCGCCGACGCCATTGCCCGCAAGGCCGGGAATGTTACGGCATTGCTGACGTTGGCCGATGGACGGGAACGGGTGATCCGCGCCTAAGCAGTCGCCGAAGAAGAAAAATAGAAAGCCGCGCTTTTGCCCAGCGCGGCTTTTTGTTGTCCGATTGCCTGAATTTACAGACGCAGTGGCTGGGCGGAGAACAGATCCAAAATGCTCTGGGGCCCGGAATTGGCGATGGCCAGGGCCTGGACGCCCAATTGTTGTTTGATCTGGAAGGCCTGCAAATTGGCGCTTTCTTCGGCCAGATCAGCATCCACCAAATTGCCGACACCTTGCTTCAGAATGTCTTGCAGCTTGCCGGTGAATTCGGTTTGGATATCAACCCGTTTGGCCGAAGAACCCAAGGAAGCCAGGGCGTTAGATACCGAGATAATGGCCTGACTGATGGCGGTGAGCGCCGTACCGGCGACTGTTGCGTCGGTGAGGGCGGCGGTGTGGATGGTAAGGGTCGTGGCGTCGATGGCCTGCTTGGTAATGGTAATCGTGCTGCCATCAACCGTGCTGAGAACGTCAAAATTTGTTGCCGCCGAATTAATCAAATTCTTGCCGTTGAATTCGGCTGACGCGACGATGGCCTCGATCTGCGCCCGCAAAGACGTGAATTCTTGGTTCAGGGCAGTGTAGGAATCCGTATCAAGGCCCGCCTGACTGGCTTGGACCGATTTGGCTTTCATTTCGATCAGCAGATCTTCGATGGCCTTACCGGCGTCGATCGCCACGTTGACCACAGATTGGCCCAGGCTGAGGTTGGTTTTTACCGCTGTCATCCCGGCGATATCGCCGCGCATATTTTGGGCGATGGCGAACGTCGCAGCATCGTCTTTGGGACCATTGATCCGCAGACCCGTGGTGACGCGCAACTGGGTCTGTTCCAGACCTCGGTTGGTTTTGTTCAAATTTTGCAAGGCCAGCATTGCGCCGACATTGGTGTTGATAGACATCGCCATAGGGTCGACCTCGGACCTTCCCAGGACTTTGTGCGCAATATCCCTCGCAACGAGCATGCCTGTTTATGGCGTAGCTCTAATGCGTTGAAAATAAACACGAAAATACCGCCTTGCTGCGATTTTACCCGGAAGAATTTGCCTCCCATGGTCGGCAAGAATTGGCGGTCGGAAGATTTTGCCTACTAGGAAATCTTGTATGCTCAAATCAAGAAAACCGCCTAAGTCTTTGAACAAACCAGAAACAATGCCGTTGACTTGCACCGGATTGTGTGTGCTCAATTACCCAACTCACTATATGTGGTAGTTACAAAAGGACGAGCTGTGGATATTTTGTGGGCCGACGTCGTGGAAGTGCTTGATGGCAGCACATTCAAAGCAAAGATCACCCATTACGGAGAAAACAACACGCGCAAATACCCGGTTTCCCAATCGGTCCGTATTCACGGAACAAAGGCGCCTCACCCATCAACGACTGCGGGGGAGCTGGCGCACCACCGCCTGACACAGCAGATTTCCCGCCGCCATGTCCGTTTGGTGGTGGAAGAGACCGACCCCCAGGGGAATTTGATCTGTTATGTGCGCCTAGCCCAGCGCAAGGCAGCTTAAGGTACAAACTTTCAGCCAATTTACTTAAGTCTCGCCGACTCGATGGCGAAATCTTGGGAAATGGCTTCCACAGTAATTTTCGCGCAGGCCATGGCATCCGAAGCATGATCGTGATGGATCAGCGGGATGCCAAAATGCGCACAAACGTCCGGTAACTTCGTCGGCCGAATATCCCACGCTTGCCGGGCTAAGCGAACGGTGCACAAAAACGGTGTCTCAGGGGCCGCGACCCCCGCCATTTCGCAACAGGCGCGCAGCACCCCCCGGTCGAACTCAGCATAGTGAGCCACAAAAAAATCGGCAGGCTCCAGAAATTTGCTGAACCTTGGCCAAGCCTGCTCGAACGGGTCCGCATCCTCCACATCGTTCCACGTGATGCCGTGAATATGGGTGAACATGAAATCTTCGCGGGGGGGCCTTATCAAAAAGGCGTCTGTGTCGGTGACTTGACCATCAACAATGCGAACCAAGCCAACGGCACAGGCACTGTCCCGACCGTTGTCGGCGGTCTCAAAATCGATGGCGACGATTTCCATGGGCGCTCAACGAGCCTAGACGCTGCAGCCGGACTCCGGCCCGATAACTCCTAGCCGATCCGCCACCCGCAGGGTGCCATCTTCGGTCTTGGCAATATACATCTGCATGGCGGTGTGGTGATCGTTGCCGAGGATCGAAGCGCGACCGGTGGCAATGTCGAACACCAATCCTTCCATGCCGTCCACGGCGGCTTCCCGGGTCAAATCCCCGGATGCCTCAAGGCCCAATTTCAACGCCATCAAGGCGTTGTAGTGGGCAAACACATAATGCGAAATGCCCACGTCCTCGCCGTGCAAGGACCGCACTCGGCCGACAAAATCGGCGACCCCTGGATCGTTGTCGGACGCTACAAACGGCACGCCGGTGATCATGTTCTCACCCTTGCCCGCTCCGAATGCTCCCAAATACGTTTCCGAAAATCCCAAAAACGCCACGGTGACTTGATCCAATAATCCGAATTCTTCGGCCTGTTTGATGAAGGTAATGCCGTCGGCACCAGGCAGGGCGAACAACAAAATTTCCGGGGCTTCGTTGGCGATTTTGCGGATGACGGGGGTGAAATCTTTCTCCCCAGCCGGGGCGTATTCTTCCCCCAACACCGTGCCTTTGGTGGCGTCGATCACACCCCGCGCGGCGCGGAACATGTTGCGCGGCCACACATAATTCATCCCGAACATATAAAAACTGTCGCCATATCCGTTGGCCGCAAGCCAGGGGATCAAGGGCGCGGTGTCTTGGTTGGGGACGGTATTGAAGAAAAACAAATAGCGCCCACATCCGCCGCCGGCATCGTCCGCGCCCTCGTAATTGGTGGCGTATAACAACGGGGTTTTCAGGCCTTCCATCACCGGCACCATGGCGTTGCGGGCTGACGATGTGATGGGGCCAACCACAGCCATCACCTCTTCACGCTGGACCAGCTCCCTGGCGCGTTCGGCGGCGGTCTTGGGGTCGGTCTTCATATCGCGGTACAGGATTTCGACGTCCCGCCCCAGAATGCCGCCCGATGCGTTGATTTCGGCGGCGGCCAAATCTAGCCCCAAGCGCGCCTGTTCGCCGAACAGTTCTAAGCCTCCGGAAAACGGCAGCGCCGCGCCGACTTTGACGGTGGCACCTTGAGCGATGGCAGGGAACCCCAAGGGCGATACGGCAGCCGCAAGGGAAGTGGCTCCGGCAGTTGCCAGAAACTTCCTACGTTGTAGGCGCAGCATTTTAGGGTACCGTTATCGAAGCAAGCGGTTGGACGACCGCTCGAAGCCGTCCGAGTACTATAGCGCGGTGTAATTACCCGGCGCTACCCATCGTCAACTACAAATCCGAAAGACCATGCCTTTTCTTTCTTTGCAAAACGTCCACAAAGATTTTGGCGGTGTGGCGGCAGTCGATGGCGTGGACTTGGGGCTGGCCGCAGGGGAACTGCGCGCCTTGGTGGGGCCCAACGGCTGCGGCAAATCGACAGTGTTCAATCTAATAAGTGGATCCCTGCGGGCGACTGCCGGGCGGATCACCTTGGATGGCACCGAATTGGGTGGCCAGGCACCGCACCGGATCGCGCGCTTAGGTGTTGGCCGCAAATTCCAAGTCCCCAGCGTGTTCGGGGACCTGACCGTGGCCGAAAATCTGGATTTGGCCGGGGCTGCCGGGGATCGCTGGGGATCTGGTGCCCGCCCCCAATCCCACTTGGCAGACCGGGTCCATTTGGCGGACAAAACAGGCGACCTTGCCAGCGTGTTGTCCCATGGCCAGCGCCAATGGTTGGAAATCGGCATGGTCTTGGCCGCGCGCCCCCGATTGATGCTGCTGGATGAGCCAACCGCCGGGATGACGGCGTTTGAGACTGCGGCCACGGTCGATTTGATCCGCACCATGGCAGGGGAAAACGGCGCCACTATTTTAGTCATCGAGCACGACACCGGGTTTCTGGAACGCCTGGATTGTCCGGTGACCGTCATGGCCAAGGGCAAAATCTTGGCCACCGGCACCTACCAGGAAATCCACAATGACCCCCAGGTCCGCGCCCTGTATTTCGGCAACAGATCAGATGCTTGAGCTTGCCGATATTCACGCGGGGTATGGCCAAGTTCCCGTCCTGCGTGGGGTTAGCCTGGTCGTTGAACCGGGTACCGTCATGGGGTTGATGGGCCGCAACGGTATGGGCAAAACGACCCTGTGCAACGTGTGCAATGGGCTGTTGGCCACAGCGTCGGGGTCGGTGCGTTTGGATGGCCACCTGGTCACCGGAAACCCAGCGTTTGAAATTGCTCAGCAAGGCATGGCAACGGTCCCCCAAGGGCGGGACTTGTTCGAAGACTTCACGGTGGATGAAAATTTGGGCCTAGGCGGCCCAGTGCCGGTCGAAATCTATGATTGGTTTCCAGGCTTGGTGCCCCTGCGCAATCGTTTGGCGGGGACACTGTCGGGGGGCGAGCAGCAAATGGTGGCCATTGGCCGGGCCTTGGCGCGCAAGCCAAAGGTATTGTTGCTCGATGAACCGTCAGAAGGCCTTCAGCCTTCGGTGATCCATGATATGGGCGCGGTGTTGCGTCGGATCGTCGACGACGTGGGCCTGACAATTTTGTTGGTGGAACAGCATGTGGAATTGGTCCAAGCCGTGGCTGGCTCCGTGGCCTTTTTGGCGGACGGCGTTATTGCCGAACAAGTTCCCATCGCCGTTCTATCGGACAGCCTGAACGATAATGAAGGCCCGGTGCATCGGCACCTGAGTATTTGACCGGGTTCACGATGATCGAAGCCTTCCCCATTTTTTTAGACGCATTGTCGTTCGTTTTGATCCTGGTGCTGGTGGCATCGGGGTTGGTGATCGTGTTCGGCATGATGGGCATCATCAATCTTGCCCACGGGGAGCTATTTTTGCTGGGGGCCTACACCGTTGTGGTGGCCCAAGGGTTCGGTGCGCCATTTTGGCTGGCAGCCGCATTGGCGCCGATTGTTGTGGGGGTGGCGGGCCTGGCCATCGAATTTTTGTTGGTGCGATTTGTGGTGCACCGACCGTTGGATACCATTTTGGCCACCTGGGGCCTTTCCATTGTTATCAAGCAACTTGTGGTGCTGGCGTTTGGCCCGGGATCCCACAGCGTCGCTGTTCCCATCGACGGGGCCTTTTCCGTTGGTGAGTTCAGCTATCCCGCCTATCGCATTGTGTTGATGATTGTGGCCACCGCGGTGATTGCCGGGGCCGGATACGTTCTGGTGGGCACCCGGTTTGGGCTGCTGGCCCGGGCGGTCATCGCCCGTCCAGGCACCTCCGCCAGTCTGGGCATCAACACTGGGCGCGTGACCCAGGTCAGCTTTGCCATTGGCGCAGCCCTGGCCGGATTGGCCGGGGCCTTGGTCGCGCCCCTGATCAGCGTCGACCCCCAGATGGGATTGGGATTCTTGGTCCCGGCATTTTTGGCGATCTTGGTGGGCGGTGCTGGATCAATGACTGGCCTAGTGGCGGGCGGCGGGCTGGTTGGCGGTTTGGATAGCGTATTGGGGGGATGGATCTCGCCAGTGCTGGCGCAGATCACCGTGTTCGTTTTGGCAATCCTGGTTATCCGCCTGCGTCCCGGTGGGCTGTTTCCGGGCCGGGGGCGGCGACCTTGAACCGCCTTAGCGCATCTTTTTCGCTGACCCTGGCGGCGATTGTTTTTGTCGCCCTGGCATTGATCCCGGTCCTGGGCAGTGGCTATTGGACCGGCCAAGCCACCCGCTATGTGCTGTTCGGCATGTTCGCCATGTCGTTGTCTTTGCTGTGGGGCCGGGCGGGCATGCTTACATTTGGCCACGCGGTGTTTTTCGGCATCGGCGGCTATGTCATGGCGACCATGACCATGGGGCTTTTTGGCGACGGCATACTTTCCGAACTGTTGGCTCAGCCGTGGATCGCGTTGCCGGTTTCGGTGGGCGGGGCCGCCCTGGCCGCCGCCGCTCTGGGCTGGTTTTTATTCTGGGGTCGGGGTGTGTCCGGTGCCTATCTGGCGATCATCACCTTGTCGGTGGCGGTGGTCGTCGAACAGGCCGTGCGCGGGTTTTACGCCTTAGGCGGTGACAACGGATTGGTGGGGGTGCCTGCCTTGGCAACCTGGGCCGCCGATCCCTTTAATCCGGTGCCCATGTTCTACACCGTGCTGGTGATCGCGGCCGTGGTCTATGTGGGCCTGGACCGCCTGTTGCGATCCCGAATGGGCGCCTTGTTGACGGCGGTCAGTGCCAACCCCGATCGTCTTGGGCATTTTGGCTATTCGGTGTTCGTTGTGCGCCTGGGGGCGTTTGTTCTGGGGGCTGCCATCGCCGGGTTGGCGGGGGCTTTGTTTGTTGCCACCGACGGCTTCGCGTCTCCCAGCCTGATCGGGTTTGGCTTGTCTGCCGAGGTGCTGATTTGGGTGGCACTTGGGGGGCGCAACATTTTGCTGGCGGCATTCTTGGGGGCCGTCGCCGTACGCCTGGCAGAATCCTTCCTGTCGGGCCTGCTGGGGGATTTCTGGCTGCTGGCTCTGGGGATGGTGTTTATGGCCTCAGTCGTGCTGCTGCCCCAGGGGCTGATTGCAACGCCAATGCTGTGGCTAAACAACCGCTGGAATCAGGGCAACAGATCGAACAGCCGTGACGCCCCCGGCCCCGCCAACGACGGCATGGTGTGACCGGCACCGGGCACCACTTCCATGAAAACATCGGCACCCAAGGCGATCAGCGCATCGTTAGTTCGGACCATCTGCGCCACCCATGGAGTATCGCTTTCCCCCGCGAACATGTTGATTTTCATGTGGCTGATTGGAGCCAGATCATCGTCCCGGGGGAACCCCGGCATCACCGTGATGGACAGAAATAAGTCGGGATGATCAAGGGCGGCGGTAAATGCGCTGATGCCACCGTTGCTGATTCCCCCCACATGGAATTTGCCGCCGGCGATCGGGTACTGATCCAACAAGGCCTGGGCGAACGGGCCGATCAAATCGCGGCTGCCGTCGAAAAATAACCCACTGGTGGGGGCGGCGGGGCTGAACACCAAAAAGCCCCGGCGCTTAGCTTCGGATTCCCACCATCCCATTCCGGAATTCACCATGGCCTTGTTTTGCCCCCCTGGTGGAAATGCCAAAACGGCGGGCCATTCGCGATCCGCGGAATAGCCGTCGGGCAGGACAACCGCGAACTCAACAACGATGCCTCCGGGCAATGTTATCGCGGTGAATTCAGCGCTGATCGCCGCCGCTGGGGTCATGGTTGCCACAACAATTACCTGCGCGAGAAATCGTTTTAACCGTTTCAACTTTGTCATCCGATCAGTGTGGCGCATCGCCGCATGGCAAGTCCAATAAACCAGATGTGTTCATGTGGTATCGTGCGCCCATGTTGATGCGTTTTGCATTTGTGGCGGCAATTTTCGTCGGCCTGATTTCTGCGCCGGTGATGGCCCAGGCGCCCGCCGACGGGCTGGCCGCCTATCAAGCCCTGGCGAACCGGGATTGGGACTTGGCTGTGTTTTATGCCACCCGCGCCATCGAGGCTGGCACCTTGCCACCGGGGGACTTGGCCGCCGTGTTGGCGTATCGCGCGGATGCCCTGCGCAAAAAAGGAGATTTCGCAGCGGCGGTGGAGGATTACGATGCGGGGCTCGACATCGGATACCCCACGGCGTTTCGCGTGCGCGTTCTAAACAATCGCGGCATCGCGTTCTACGCCATCGGCATTTTTGACTTGGCGATCGAGGATTACACAGAAGCCCTGGCGTTGGATCCGACGTTTTCCGCTGCCTTGGACAATCGCGGAACCGCTTGGGTCGCAATGGGCTTGTACGAACAGGGAATTATCGATTACACCGCCGTCATTGCCTTGGACCCGGGCAACACGGTTGCTTATTCCAATCGCGGACGGACGTTTTTGGAAATGCGGTTCTGGCAGCAAGCCGTCGATGACTTCACCACAGCCCTAAACCTGGGGGCGGCGACGGCGTTGCCGGTGTTCAACCGGGCCATGGCGTTCGAAGGTTTGGGCGAAACCGAAATGGCCCGGGCGGATTTGGTGATTGCCTTTACCATGGAACCCAACGAAGTGACCTATCAGGAAAAATATCGGGAATACGGGTTGATCCCCTAGTATGCCGATCAGAGCCTAAGGCGTTGCAGTTTTTTGCGAAGATGTAGTCGGGGAGACCATGACATGAAGAGCAAATCCGATCTGATTGTGCGCGGGATTTTTGTTGCCGCCTTGGCAGCGACGCCGGTGGCGGCCGCAGGCATCGGTGATGAACGGGCCTTGTTGTTCCATGTGGACCAGGATCAGGCGGGGACGGGCATCATTGATCTGCCCACCTTAATTGACGCTGGTCGACGGTTGTTCTCCATTCGCTTTACCGCCCTGGACGGTGCGGGTAGACCCGTAGCAACCGGCGATGGCCAGCCGACTCGGCGGGCGCTTGGCGGCGATCCTTTTTTGCGAACCACTGGCCCGGATTCCCTGTC
>JABHVE010000105.1 GCA_018658465.1 Alphaproteobacteria bacterium | reverse complement strand
GATTTTTGAATTCCCCGAAGTTTTCCAACGGACCCGGGGTGAAACCTCGGACGTTGTGACCAAGGAAATGTACACGTTCGAAGATCGCGGGGGCGAGCAAATCACTCTGCGGCCGGAACACACGGCGGGTATCGTGCGGGCCATGGTCTCCAATGGCCTGGCCAGCCAGCTGCCTTTGAAGGTGTTCGCTTCAGGCCCCACGTTCCGGTACGAGCGGCCACAAAAGGGTCGCTTGCGGCAATTCCACCAGATCGACGTGGAACTGTTGGGGGTGCCTGGGGCACAAGCAGATGTGGAAGTCATCACCTTGGCCGCCGACATATTGGGTGCCTTGGGGGTTGCCGCCAAGACAACGTTGGAGCTGAATACCTTGGGTGACGGCCCAAGCCGCGATGCCTATCGGGAACGCTTAGTGGCCTATTTTAGCGATCACCGGGACGACCTGTCCGAAGACAGCCAGGCACGATTGAACCGCAACCCTCTGCGTATTTTGGACTCTAAGGCCGAGGGCGACAGGGCGTTGGTGGTGGATGCACCGAAAATGTCAGAGTCTCTGAATGCTGAGTCCTCAGAATTTTTCGATGCGGTATGCGACGGTCTTGATGCCGTTGGCATCGCCTATACGGTCAATGATCGCTTGGTGCGGGGCCTGGATTATTACGCCCATACTGCGTTCGAATTTACGACCACTGAACTGGGCTCCCAGGGCGCAGTGATCGCTGGCGGTCGCTACGACGGACTGACGGAAATGATGGGAGGCCCCCCAACCGCAGGCATTGGTTGGGCCGGGGGGATCGAACGCCTTGCCATGTTGGTGGACCATGTTCCGGCAGCCGTGCGGCCGATCTCATTGATCCCCATGGGCGACGCCGGGGAGGCAAAAGCCCGGGCGATCGCCCATGAATTGCGGGGCGCAGGGTTCACCATCGATCTGGGTTTTTCCGGCAACCTGAAGAAACGCCTGAAACGCGCCAACAAATTAAACGCCGTGGCGGCGGTGCTTTTGGGCGAAGACGAATTGGCGCGGGGTGAGGCGACGGTTCGGGATTTGGAGTCCGGCGAACAAACCGCAATCGACTTGGATGGATTGACCCAGGCATTGAATAGATACCGGAACGACACATGATCCCCGAAGAAAAATTAGAAGCCATCGTCAGCCGTCATCAGCAACTCGAAGAACAAATGGCGACGGTGGACGGGGGCTCGGATAAATTCGTGGCGATTTCCCGGGAATACGCGGAACTGACCCCGGTGGTGGCGGCCGTCAAAGAGCTCCAAGGCCAAATTCACGAAGTGCAAGACTTGGCGGACTTGATCGCCGATCCCGATGGCGACGCTGAAATGCGTGAAATGGCCACAGAAGAGTTTGGCGATGCCAACGTGAAGTTAGAGGCGATGGAGCACGCCATGACTTTGCAGTTATTGCCGAAGGATGCCGCGGATTCTCGCAATGCGATTTTGGAAGTGCGGGCGGGCACGGGTGGCGAAGAAGCTGGGCTGTTCGCTGCCGAACTGTTCCGCATGTACCAACGATACGCGGAATCGCGAAAATGGAAATTCGAGCCGTTGACGTTCGCCGAAAAAGAACAGGGCGGAATCAAAGAAGCCCAGGCGCTGATTTCGGGCCCCGGTGTGTTCGCGCGGATGAAATTTGAATCCGGCGTTCACCGGGTTCAGCGGGTTCCGGAAACCGAATCGTCCGGGCGCATCCACACCAGTGCGGCGACGGTCGCGGTCCTGCCCGAAGCCATGGAAGTGGACGTGCAGATCGAAGACAAAGATTTGCGGATTGATGTGTATCGGGCCAGCGGCCCCGGCGGCCAGTCGGTGAACACGACGGATTCCGCAGTGCGCATCACCCACTTGGAAACCGGTATTGTGGTCACCCAACAGGACGAAAAATCTCAACATAAAAACCGCGCCAAGGCCATGAAGGTCTTGTTGGCGCGGCTGTACGAACGTCAACGGGCCGAAGCGGATGCCGAACGGGCTGCCGCTCGCAAGGGCCAAGTGGGCAGCGGTGACCGGTCGGAACGTGTGCGCACATACAATTTCCCCCAAGGCCGGGTGACCGATCATCGCATTGGTCTGACGGTGCACAAACTTAGCCAGATTTTGGAAGGCCCAGGGTTGGACGAATTGATCGACGCCCTGACCGAAGACGATCAAGCCAGCCAATTGGCAGCGTTAGACGGCGAATCCAAATGACATCCGTGGTCACAACTACACGCCTAGATAGGCCAAAATTTGGCACCGTCGGAGACGCCTTGGAACGTGGGACCGCGCGACTGCGCGACGCCGGTGTTGATGGCCCCAGACGGGATGCACGATTGCTGTTGTCCCTGGCATTGAAGGCCTCCCACCCGGCGCTTTTGGACAGCGCCGAACCTCTGACCGCCACCCAAGCAAACTTTTTCGATAGCGTTTTGGTCCGACGTGAAGCCCGGGAACCGATGGCACGCATCAAGGGGAACCGGGAATTTTGGGGCCTGGAATTTATGCTGTCTGCCCATACGTTGGATCCCCGTCCCGACAGTGAAACCTTGATCGAAGCAGCCGTCGACGCCTTCAACGGTCCCCGGTCCCCGCGCCGCATTTTGGATTTGGGCACTGGGTCTGGGTGCCTTTTGTGCGCTGCCTTGCACGAATTCCCCGATGCGATTGGCATTGGTGTCGACCGCCAAATGGGCGCGATCAAGAGTGCAGAGGAAAATGCTGGGCTGTTGGGCCTGGGATCTCGGGCATCCTTTGTGGTCGGGGATTGGGGCGACGCCCTGGCCCTGGGCACGTTCGATCTGATCCTTGCTAACCCCCCATACATTGCCGATGAGGACATCGCCCACCTGGCCCCCGAGGTTAGCCAGTATGACCCCCGTGCCGCCCTTTCAGGGGGCCCCGACGGCCTTGGGGCCTACCGGACATTGATGCCCCAAGCCGGGCGGTTGTTGGCCAAGGGTGGGTTGCTGATGGTCGAAGCCGGCGTAGGTCAGGGCGATGAAATAGCCGCACTGATGGTTGCGGCCGACTTGCAGGTAACCGAAACCCATCGGGATTTGGCAGGAATAGAGCGTTGTATCGTTGCCACCCCTTCTGGATGATTTTTCAGGCAACAAAGAATAACACTTGGAAACATCGGGTCTTGCCGCTAGGGTCCGAGGCGGAAATCGGGTTGGTACGGCTGAAACGCGCGCTGTCCACCAAATGATTTCCATAACTGAAAAACTTGTGCTGAAGATCGGCTGGCTTGGGTGCCAACCAAAGCACTAGACCAAATCGGGACTTATCGGATTTGAGAAATTGCCCACATGGGGGAATTTTTATCCGGGCCCGGCAGGGGGTAGAACAAACGTTCATTTAGTGGTGAATCGTGACAATCAAAACATGAGACGCGGGAGCAACCAAAAGCGGTCCCGCGGCGGCCGGCCAAACAATCGCAAAGGGCCCCAAGGCAATCGTTCAATCGAGTCCCACAGCCCCGGCGGCGGCAAGCATCGGGGCAATGCCAGCCAGCTTTACGAGCGCTATTCAAACATGGCCAGGGATGCCCAATCTGCCGGTGACCGCGTTGCCTGCGAAGGCTTTCTGCAATATGCCGAACACTATCTACGGGTTTTGAACGCGGCCCAAGAAAGCCGCAACACAGCCAATGCCAGTGGCAGTGGCAATAACCGCGCCCAAGGAAATGGCCAGGATGCCAGCCCCGATGGCGGCCAACATGTCGCAGCGAGTGGGTCTGGGGACAGTGCAAACTCTGGCAACGGCGGCGGAAATGGCGGCGGAAATGGCGGCAGCCAACCTGAACCGACTTTGGGGGATTCCGGCGGCCCGGTGCCCGAGATGCTGAAAGGCCCGGCCGAGGTCGCGGGTGATGCAGACCAGGCCCGCGATGACATTGACAACGACCCAATGGAGACCGAATCCGCGGTCAATTGATCTCTGATCGTCCGGCCCCAGGACTTGTTGGGCGGGGCCAAAATACCAATATAAAAATTAGACCGCGCATGTTTGGGGCCGTAGACGGTGCCCGTGTGAAAGTGTTGCGGGCAATTGGCACGTTGCGCTGCCTTGTATGGGGCGTGGCTGGCCCCCTGTAGCTGCCATGTATTGGAGCCTAGAGTTTGCAAACTGAAAAATTCACAAATCGGACACGGGGTTTTCTGGAATCGGCCCAAGGATTAGCAATCCGCAGCGGCCACCAAAATTTCACCCCTGAACACATTTTGAAAGTCTTGCTGGATGATGCCGAGGGCCTAGCGGCTAATCTCATCACCACAGCAGGCGGCCGCCCGACTGAGGCATTGGAGAAGGTCGAAGCGACCCTGGAAGCCATTCCAAAGGTCGAAGGACCAGGTGCAGGCCAGGTGTTTTTGGCGCGGGAAACGGCCCGACTGCTGGATTCAGCGGAACAATTGGCGAAGACCGCTGGGGACAGCTTTGTCACCGCGGAACGCTTGCTGTTGGCGTTGGTCGACGCGCAAGATACCCCATCCAAAAAGATTTTGGCCGATGCAGGGGTTACCAATACCGCCCTTGGCGCTGCCATCGATGCCTTGCGCATGGGGCGCACGGCAGATACCGCGTCTGCCGAAGACGGCTACGACGCCCTAAAAAAATACGCCATGGATCTGACCCAATCGGCCCGCGACGGAAAACTTGATCCGGTCATTGGCCGCGACGAAGAAATTCGCCGGACGATCCAGGTGCTGTCACGGCGCACGAAAAATAATCCAGTTTTGATTGGCGAGCCCGGTGTGGGCAAAACCGCCATTGTCGAAGGCTTGGCCCAACGCATCGTCAACGGCGATGTGCCGGAAAGTTTGTCCAACAAGCAGCTTATGTCTTTGGACTTAGGCGCTCTAATCGCCGGGGCAAAATTCCGCGGTGAATTCGAAGAACGCTTAAAGGCCGTGTTGTCGGAAATCGAAGCATCCCAGGGCAACATCATTCTATTCATTGACGAAATGCACACCCTGGTTGGCGCCGGGGCCGGCGAGGGCTCCATGGATGCCTCCAACCTATTGAAGCCTGCTTTGGCGCGCGGCGAACTGCATTGTGTGGGTGCGTCGACGTTGGACGAATACCGCAAGCATGTGGAAAAAGACGCGGCCCTGGCCCGGCGTTTTCAGTCGGTCATGGTTTTGGAACCGACCCTGGAAGACACCATTTCCATTTTGCGCGGCTTGAAAGAAAAGTACGAATTGCACCACGGGGTTCGCATCACCGACAGCGCCATTGTTGCGGCGGCCACCCTTTCCAATCGGTATGTG
>JABHVE010000052.1 GCA_018658465.1 Alphaproteobacteria bacterium | reverse complement strand
GAGCCGAAAAACCGCCGCCTACGGGCATCAATTTTGGTGGAGCAGGGCGATACCCAGGTCTTGGTGGACACCAGCCCTGACATGCGCCAGCAATGCCTAACCCATGGAATTAATCGCCTGGACGCTGTTTTGATCACCCACGATCACGCCGATCACACCCATGGATTTGACGACTTGCGGGGGATTTTTCATGGCAGACGCGACCCCATTGATATCTTCGCCAGTTCGGAAACTGTTAAATCCCTGGCCGCGCGGTTCGATTATGCCTTCTCGCCGGAGCCAACCTCCGGCTACAAGCCGTTCGTCGTTACAAATGAAATAGACGGCGACTTTGATGTTGGCGACATCCCGATCCGCGCTTTTGTTCAAGACCATGGTCAAATGACGTCCCTGGGGTTTCGATTCGGAGATATTGCGTACTCCACCGATCTGGTGTCGCTGCCCGAGGAGTCCTACGAGGTCTTGGAAGGAGTCGACACCTGGATTGTTGATTCGCTGAAATATGAACGTCATCGAACTCACGCAAATGTTGATCGCGCTTTGGAAATGATTGAACGGGTGAAACCCAGACGGGCTGTGCTGACCCATATGACATCCCAGCTTGATTACCGCACTCTGGCCGGTGAACTTCCCGCCGGTGTGGAGCCCGCCTTTGACGGGATGGTGTTGAGCGCAGATCGCGACCCGCTGTTGGTCGGGTGAATCTGAACGGTAAAAGAGTGCAGATCGCGGCCGGCTATTGGTCGCGTGAATCTGAACGGTATTTATAATATATAATTTCCGATAATATACATTATGCGTTTATTGGAGTCGGTTTATCGTTGTTTCTCTGCACCTTAGCGACCTCTCAAAATCATGGTAATTGTCTATGAACAGTAGCACCCCCCCACACGCCAACTCTGAAATCGACCGATTATTGGACATCATGGCCCAGTTACGGGACCCAAATTCGGGGTGCCCATGGGACAAGGTTCAGACGTTCGAGACCATCGCCCCATACACGATCGAAGAAGCCTATGAAGTTGCCGATGCCATCGCCGACGGCGACATGGATGGGCTGAAGGGAGAGCTCGGTGACTTGCTGTTCCAGGTGGTCTTCTACGCCCAGATGTCATCGGAAGCCGGGCGATACGGATTTTCCGACATCGCCCGCTCGATCTCCGACAAAATGATTCGCCGCCATCCCCACGTTTTCGCCGGGGCTTCGGTAGAGTCTGCCGACGCCCAAACCGCCGAATGGGAGACCCAAAAACGAACGGAGCGGGAAGCAAAAGCAACGGCGCGTGGGGATTTGCCAAGTGTCCTGGACGATGTTCCAGCCGCCCTTCCCGCCCTGGCCCGGGCCGTGAAGCTGCAAAAACGCGCGGCCCGTGTGGGGTTCGATTGGCCCGATGTGTCAGGGGTCTTGGACAAAATGGCCGAGGAAATCGACGAATTGCGTGTTGAGATCGCCGCAGGGAATACGGAAAACATGGCCGAGGAACTTGGCGATGTGCTGTTCGCCTGGACAAATTTGGCCCGGCACCAACATATCGACCCAGAAACCGCCCTGCGCAGCGCCAATGCCAAGTTCGAGCGCCGCTTTCGCCGGATCGAAGCCATCCTTGCCGCCGACGATCGACGGCCGGACGATGCCGACCTGGAAGAACTGGAAACCTTGTGGAACCAAGCTAAGACGGAAGAGAGAGCATGACTACCAACCCAGCCGACCATGTCGTCATTGTCACCGGGGCCACATCCGGCTTCGGCCGGGCCACGGCACAGAAATTTGCCAAAGCAGGCGCCCATGTGGTGGTGGCGGGGCGCCGTGAAGATCGCCTCGCCGAACTGAAAGACGAATTCGGCGATTTGGTCCACGTTGTCCCCCTGGATGTGCGAGACAACGCCGCCGTTGCGGTGGCGTTTACCGATCTGCCCCCACCGTTTAATGCGCCCACGGTATTGGTAAATAACGCCGGTCTGGCCTTGGGGTTGGAAACCGCCGACAAAGCCGACCTGGAAGAATGGACCCGGATGATCGATACCAATGTCACCGGGCTGGCCACTGTGACCCATGCAGTGTTGCCGGGAATGGTGGATCGGGGCCACGGGCACATCATCAATTTGGGGTCGGTGGCGGGCACATACCCCTACCCCGGCGGCAACGTCTATGGCGCTACCAAGGCGTTCGTCCACCAATTTTCGTTGAACTTGCGGGCCGATTTGGTGGACAAAAATATCCGCGTCACGTCGGTGGAGCCAGGCGCCGCAGAAACGGAATTCTCGGAAGTTCGATTTGGCAATGACAAGGCCAAAGCGGCGGCGTTCTACGAAGGCTTCGGCGCTCTGTCGTCCGACGACGTGGCGGAGGTGATTTTTTTCGCCGCCACCCTGCCCGAAAGCGTGAACATCAACGTGCTGGAATTAATGCCCACCGCCCAGGCGTTCGCCGGGTATTCGGTGCACCGGGATTCCAGTGCAGATCGCAGCCGGTGAGGGAAAGGAAGGCGTGGACCCCCGGATCAAGTCCGGGGGTGACGAAGAAAAGAAAAAGGGCTGCCTAGCGGCAGCCCTTTTCCGTGAACGTTAGATTACCCGCACACGCAACTGACTCAATAAACTGGTGGCGCGAGCAGATCGCCCCCTTTTTGGGGCGTGAATCTGATCGGCATCACATTCATGTCGTTCAGATTCACGCGACCGGCAAGAAGCCGGTCACGATCTGCACTTT
>JABHVE010000153.1 GCA_018658465.1 Alphaproteobacteria bacterium | reverse complement strand
GAACGTTTGCCCGGGTCGGGATTGCCCAGGTTTCGGTGCGGCATTTTCGCGCCTTCCCCAATCGTGCTGCGTTCCAACCCTTCGCGAGCCTGGAACGCGCCCTGGCCGCCGCCCACATCGTGCCGCTGCTGACCCACTTCAATTATATTGGGGTGGCGCGTCCATGACCAAGCTTCTTTTCCTGCTGAACGATGCGCCATTTTTTGTCAGTCACCGTCTGGTGCTGGCGAAGGCTGCAGTGGACGCCGGCTGGGATGTCCACGTGGCGGTGCCGTTCGAAGCGGACGCCGTGAAAACCATCAAAGACGCTGGGGTCACCCATCACCACATTCCCCTGCGTCGCGGGGCCCGGGGGCTGGTGGGGGAACTGCAATTATTCGGGGCCATGTGGAACATCGTTGGCAAATTGCGCCCGGATATTCTCCATGCGGTGACCATGAAACCGGTGCTGTACGGCGGCATTATCGCCCGCATGCGCCGGGTCCCCGCCGTGGTCCACGCCATCACCGGCCTGGGCTATTTGTTTTTGATCGACGGGTTCGCCGCCCGCATCCAACGGGCCTTGGTCAAAGTGCTGTACACAGCGGCCTTGTCTCATCCCAACGCCCGGGTGATTTTTCAGAACCCCGATGACTTGGAATTGTTTCTATCCGAACATTTGGTGCACCCTCACAGCCACCGAATGATCAAGGGCTGCGGCGTTTCCATGGACGATTTTTTGCCATCCCCAGAACCTGGGGGCGATCCAGTTGTGTTGTTCCCGGCGCGGATCATCGGCGACAAAGGCGTGCGGGAATTTGTCGAAGCCGCGCGCATCCTAAAGGCCCAAGGGGTCAATGCGCGCTTTCGCCTGGTGGGGCGCACCGACCCCGACAACCCCACGGACATCGGTGAGGCAACCATCCGCAAATGGCAGGCCGACGGCATGGTGGAATGGCGCGGTTTTTCCACCGAAATGGCCGCCGAATTCGCCCAATGTCACATTGTTTGTATGCCGTCGTACCGCGAAGGATTGCCGAGGGTCCTAATTGAAGCCGCCGCGAGTGGCCGTGTCATCGTCACTTCGGATGTTCCGGGCTGTCGGGAAATCGTCCGCAATGGGGAGACCGGAATTCTGGTGCCGGTGCGCGATGGCCCGGCAACGGCTGACGCTTTGCGCACACTCATCGAAGACCCTGATCTCCGCCGGACCATGGGTGCCGCCGGTCGCACATTCGCTGTGGACAAATTTTCGGTCACCGACTTCGTCGCCAAGTCCATCGATGTCTATGACCAAGTGTTAAAGCCCGCCGAAATCCCTGGGCCCAAGTGATGCCGGCCTGGGGAAAAAACGCGTTGGGCTTGGGGGCGTTCGCTGTCTTGCCGGTGGCGGTGTTGTCCTCCCAGGGGCTGACATTGCTGATGGTTCTGGTTGGTCTGGGGACGTTGATTTCTGGGGACTGGAAACGCCGCCGACCGATCACCGCTGTTCTCATTCTGCTGGGGACAGGCGTGGCCTGGGCAGCGCTGACAAGTCTATGGGCCGTGACTCCCAAAGACGCCCTGAACCTTGCTGGGTCATTGGCGGTTTTGTTCATCGTCATTGTCTTGTTGATGGATCGTGCCCAGTCCGCCACGCCGCCCCAACGCACGGTCATCGGCACCATGCTGGTGGCGGGGTTTGCGTTTGGCGCGGGGCTTTTGGCGATCGAATTGCTCGCCGATCTACCCCTGGCAAAACTTGTTCGTGGTGACCGAACGGGCCAGGATAACTTGGAGCTTTCCTTACTGAACCCAGCGTTGACCGTTTTGGTATTGATGGTATGGCCCGTTGGTTTCACCGTGTGGCAACGCTGGAAACCCGCCGCGATCATCGTTCCCGTGGTGGTCGTCGTAATGGTGTGGCTGGGCACCAGCGTGACAGCCTGGATCGCAATTGTCGCCGGGGCAGGGGCGTTCGCGCTGGTGACATTTATTGGGCCCAAAGGCGCAAGGGGGCTGGGGTTTGCTGCCGCCGTCGCCGTGTTGGCCGCGCCGATGATTGCCCAGGTGGTGACCCCGGACCGGGTGGAACAGCTGCTGGACGGGGTTCGCCCATCGGCCATCCACCGCATTTACACCTGGGAATTCACCGCCGATAGAATCGCCGAGCACCCATTTGTGGGCTGGGGCCTGGATTCGTCCCGGGCCATTCCCGGCGGCCAAGCCTTGGTGGTGGAGGACGGCCCGGCGTTGTCCCTGCACCCCCATAATGCCCCCCTGCAAATCTGGTTAGAGCTGGGATTACCAGGTGCGGTCATTCTCGCGGTGTTGTTGTTGGTGATTGCACGGGGACTAGCCAATTTGCCGCGACCGGCCATGGCGCCGGCAACGGCGGCGTTTGCGGCGGCGTTTGTGTTCGCTAGTTTATCGTTCGGAATTTGGCAAAACTGGTGGGTTGCGGCCTTAGGCGTCACCGCCGTTTTGTGCCGGGCGGTTATTGACGCGCCACCAAAGGACAGCCCCCAATGATTTCCTGGCAATGGCTGACAGCGATCACTGCCGGGGCATTTGCGGCATCCTGGGCGGGGACTTGGGGCGCGTTGGTGATCCTGCGCCGACGCGGCATGCTCGATCACCCCAACGCCCGATCCAGCCACGTCACGCCGACACCCACCGGTGGCGGCATCGCCGCTGTTACCGTGATGGGCATTGCCTGGATGCTGGTGGCGGTTTTCGGCCCCCCGGAATGGCGGGCAAATGTTGGGGCAACAGCGGCGGCGGTCAGTTTGGGGACGGCCTTGGCGGTGCTGTCGTGGTTGGATGACCTGCGCGGGGGTTTGTCTCCGGGTCTGCGATTTGGCTTCCAGGCCATGGCGGTTCTGGGTGGCTTGATAGCCATCCCCGGCCAAGTGTTCCAAGGATTGCTACCGCCTTTCGTCGATTCTGTGGCGGCCGTTTTCATCTGGCTGTGGTTCATCAACCTGTTCAATTTCATGGATGGTATCGATGGTGTCGCAGGGGTCCAGGCCACTGGCATCGGGGTCGGTGTGGCGGTGGTGGCAAGTTCCGCGGCTCTGGCGCCTGTGCACATGATTTTCGGAATGGTGGCCGCAGCCTCGGCCTTGGGGTTTCTGTTGTGGAACTGGCACCCCGCGAAAATATTCATGGGGGATGTTGGCAGTGTCGGATTTGGCTATCTGCTGGGATGGTTGCTGTTGGTGCTGGCGGCAAACGGCCACTGGGCGGCGGCGGTGATCTTGCCCATGTACTTTGTCGCCGACGCCACCATAACGTTGGTCCGCCGGGCCATTGCCCGACAAACCTTGTGGCACGCCCACCGGGAACATTTCTATCAACGGGCTGCGGCGGCTGTGGGCAACCACGCCTCCGTCACCCGCGCTGTCTTGATGTCCCAGATCGGCCTGGTGATTTTGGCGGGGTTCGTAGCCGCGGTGCCCGGCGTGGAGGCCAGCGGTGTTTTGGCGGCGGCGGTCCTTGTGGCGGCATTGTTGTGGTACCTTCGCCGCATCGCCGCCCGATAAAGGACCGTTGTGAAACCAATTCCGTTTAACATTCGGATCGCCACGGTGGCCGTCCACGATGTGTTGATGGCGGCTGCAAGCTTCGAGCTCAGTCTGCTGATCCGGTATGGCGCCCAAGGGACCACCCAGCCCGTCGGATTTTTGTGGCAAGGCACCGCATTGTTCACCGTCATCTGTGGGTTGGTGTTTTGGCGGTCCGGCCTGTACCGAGGCATTTGGCATTACGCCTCGATCAACGATCTATTGGCCATCGTCCGGTCGGTGACCATCGCCTTGGCGGTATTTCTGCCGGTGCTTTTTGTGCTGACGCGCTTGGACGCCTACCCCAGGACAGCGGCCCCCATCAATTGGGCCTTGTTGATTGTCATGCTCACCGTGCCACGGTTTTTGTACCGGGCTTTGAAGGATGGCAATTTCCGCGCGGTGTTTGACCGGGGGCATCCTGGCCAAGTCCCTGCCTTGGTGGTCGGCGCGGGGGACGCGGGCGAAGCCTTCATCCGTGAAATGGCCCGATCCAAATCATCGCCCTATCGGGTGGTAGGCATTGTCGATGACCGCCCGGGACGCATGGGGCGCGACATTCGTGGGGTCCGGGTGATGGGGGCCACATCGGATTTGGCCGCCGTTGTGGCGCTGTTAGAAGCAAAAAACAAACGACCCCACCGGATCATTTTGGCCAGTGATTCCCTGGATGGTCCCGTTGTGCGACGCATCGTCGACGAAGCAGAATCCTTGGGCATGACCATGGGCCGGGTGCCCCGCATGACGGATTTGGGGGATGCGCCAATCGAAGTCCGCAAGGTGGCCGTGGAAGATTTGCTGGGCCGCCCCCAAACGGTGCTGGACCGCACCGCCATGAAATCCTTGATAGAGGGTCGCCGGGTGTTGGTCACAGGCGCCGGCGGCACAATTGGGTCCGAGCTGGTGCGCCAAATCGCTGATCTTGGCCCCAGCCAGTTGGCGTTGTTAGAAAACGGCGAATTCAATCTGTACGCCATCGACCAGGAATTATCGGAGCTATTCCCGGACATTCGGCGCGCTGCCTATCTGGGGGATGTGCGGGATCCGGATCGACTGGCCGATATTTTTGGTCGCGAACGCCCTGAGCTAATTTTTCATGCCGCCGCCTTGAAGCACGTGCATTTGGCGGAAACTAATCCCAACGAAACCGTAATGACCAACGTCATTGGCACCCGCAATGTGGCCGAAGCCGCGCGCAATGCCGGGGCCCAGGCCATGGTATTGATTTCCACCGACAAGGCAGTGGGTGCCGCAGGGGTCATGGGGGCATCGAAACGCGCGGCCGAGCTGTACTGCCAAAGCCTGAATGCCCAATCACAAGGCGACGATGGGGCCACCCGGTTCGTCACCGTGCGGTTTGGCAACGTGCTGGGATCAACCGGGTCGGTGATCCCGTTGTTCCAGCGGCAACTGGCGGCGGGGGGGCCCCTGACGGTGACCGATCCCGACGCCACACGGTATTTCATGACGGTCAACGAGGCGGTGGAGCTGGTGCTTCAGGCTTCGGCAATCCCGCCGGAAGTCGCAGGGGCCGATACCGTGTTCGTGTTGGATATGGGGGAGCCCGTGCGCATCCAAGATTTGGCGCGGCAAATGATTCGTCTTTCCGGCAAGGAACCGGGCAAGGATATCGCCATCGAGTTCACAGGCTTGCGCCCCGGGGAAAAGCTGACCGAAGCGTTGTTTCACAAATCGGAGGATTTGCGGGCGACGGGGCTGAATGGGGTGCTGATCGGTGCCGCGCCGACCATTGAATATAAAATGTTGGTGCCAAGAATTGCCCAACTGCAGACAGCCGCAGCGGCGAACCGTACCGACGATACCCGATCAATTCTTTCAGATTTGGTTCCGGAATTTAAAGGCAGTTCAGACGGGAACTCAGAAGCGGCGGCCTCTTAAGGTTTAGGGGCTTTTTCTACCGTTCAGATTCACGTGGGCAATATTGCGGAGCAATGAATTAAAAAACACGCCCACGATCTGCACTTGATGTTCCGTTCAGATTCACGTGGGCAAGGGCCCACGATCTGCACTAATCAAACATCGCGTCGATGTCGTCCTGGTCGTTGCCTTCGCCTTCCAGCTGGGGACCGTTCAGCAACGCTTCGTCCCCTGAAACTTCCTCGTCATCGTCCACGGCGGCTTCTTCTGCGGCGGTCACACCATGGGCGCCCAACAGTCCGGAGATCCGATCTTCGATGTAGGTGAGCGTTCCCACGACTTTTCCAATGCGCTGGCCGGTGATGTCTTGAAACGAGCAAGCCTCAAAAATCCGCATGCAAGCAGCGTCAACGGTGGCCTTGTATGCGTCGCTGTCGGATGCATCGCCTTCCATCATTTGTTCGGCGGCTTCCATGATGGTGTTCGTGGCTTCCTCGGTGGCGGCGACGATGGCGTCCAATTCTTGGCCGGCGCTGGGAAGCTTTTCCCCCTGAATTTTACCGGCTTGGAGCTTTGCGATCTCTGTCCGGGTTTGGGCAATGTGGGCCGAAAGCTCTTGGAATTCTTGGTACAGGGACACGTCGATGGTGCCGAAATACCGCTGCATGATGGTAATCAGCACTTCGGCCACACTGGCCACGTCGGCAATCCCCACTTGGTCTTGCTCTTCGTCGCGCAGAACGTCCACCAATCCGCGGATGCGGACATTCAAGGTATCGATATCAATCGTGTTCACGGCTTGGCCCCCGATGCTCTCTAATCTATGGAAACCCTCGCATGGGGATACTTAATGTTCCCTTAAGTAAGCCGTTGGATGTCCCATTGTATCAATGAGTTGGGCGCATAATTTTTCTCTTCAAGGCAATAAAATGGTCGCCCCGGTGGTGGCTCTGGCCTGTAAATCCGTGTGCGCAAGGGCGGCGTCTTTCAGGGCATAAACTTGGCGCACTTCTGGCGTCAGATCACCGTCTTTGATCGCACTGAAAACGGCTGTGGCCAAGGCATTTAGCTCAGGCGCGGTGTCGGTGTAATGGAACAGTGTGGGCCGTGAAAGGGTCAAGGATTTCGCCGCCAAATCCGCCATTTCGATTGAGGTGACCGACCCCGATGCGTTGCCGAAGCTGACCATGTGGCCAAGGGTCGCCAATGCCCCTAGGGATCCCGCAAAAGTTGCCTGTCCCACCCCGTCATAGACGACGGAGCAGCCGCGCCCGTCGGTGATTTCCAATACCCCGGCTGTGAAATCTTCGGATGTGTAATCGATGACGTGATCGCATCCGTGGGCTCTGGCCAGCGCGGCTTTTTCTGGGGTGGATACCGTGCCGATCACAATGGCGCCCATGTTCTTGGCCCATTGGCACAGGTACAGGCCCATGCCCCCGGCCGCCGCGTGGACCAACACCACGTCGCCGGATTTCACCACATGCGTTCGGGTCAGCAGATAGGCGGATGTCATGCCCTTCAGCATCAGGGTTGCGGCGGCTTGGTCGGCAATGCCGTCGGGGATCGCCACCAATCGCGAGGCATCGATCACCCGCGCCTCAGAATATGCGCCAATGGGCCGGGTGGCATAAACCACGCGGTCGCCCACCGCCACGTTGGTCACGTCATTGCCCACGGCCTCGACCACCCCCGCCGCCTCCATGCCGATGGTGATGGGAAATTCCGGGATCGGGTATTTGCCCATGCGGTGATACACGTCGATGAAATTCACGCCGATGGCCGTGTGGCGCACCCGGGCCTGGGTCGGCTCTGGGTCGGGCACATGGATTTCTTCCCACTGCAAAACCTCTGGCCCGCCGACTTTGTGCTGAACAATCGCGTGTGTCATGGACAATTCATCCGGTTGAAATCTTGCCGCTGGTGCATCCCTCCATTATATAGCCGCTTCAATGATCGTCTTACGCCATCTTGATCACCCACCAAACGCCGCCACTGGCGTGGCCGTCGCCTTGGGCAATTTCGATGGAGTCCATCGGGGCCACAAGGTGGTCATCCAAACCGCTGTGGACGCCGCGCGGGAGATGAAGGCGCCGTCTGCGGTGCTGACCTTCGAGCCCCATCCCAGGGACTTATTTTCCCCCGGCGAAGACCCCTACCGAATCACGCCGTTTCGATCCAAAGCCGCCCGATTCCAGGATTTAGGCGTCGATGTCATGGTCGCGGTGCCGTTCACCCGGGCGTTTTCGCAAATGACGGCGGAACAATTTGTCGCCAAATATTTGGTGGGCGGATTGCAAGCCCGACAGGTGGTCACCGGGTATGACTTTGCCTTTGGCAACAAACGCCGCGGCGACCAAGCGTTCCTGGAAGCCAAAGCCGACGAACACGGGTTCGGCCTGACCGTCGTCGCCCCGGTGACGGTCGAAGGCTCCGACGACAAATTTGGGTCCAGCCATGTGCGCCGACATTTACGGGCCGGTTCACCGGTGCAAGCTGCCCAGCATTTAGGGGCGTGGTGGGAAATTCTGGGGCGGGTTCGCCCTGGGGCATCGCGCGGCCACGATTTGGGCTACCCCACTGCCAACCTGGATCTGGGCAATGTTTTGCGGCCGAAATTTGGCATCTACGCCGTGCGGGTGCGCTTGGAAGGTGAAGACCAATGGCGGACCGGGGTCGCCAATCTTGGCATCCGGCCCATGTTCGAGGGTGACGTGCCGTTGCTAGAAGTCCACTTGTTCGATTTCGATCGGCCCCTGTATGGCCGCCATATGTGCGTGGCCTTGGTGGAATACCTGCGGCCCGAGGCCAAGTTCGAATCCACCGGCGCTCTGTCCGAAGCAATGGATGGGGATTCCGCCAATGCCCGGCGCATCCTGGCTGATCCCGCCTATGCCCAAGACCGCTTCACAGGGTGAGGCTTCTCGACACCCACGCCATGCGCTGGTACACCCTTAGGCATGGTCGATTTGACGAAAATACTGCTGCTGAGCCGAATTACGGGCCCGGTCCTGTAATCCGGGGCCGGAACTAACGCTACGCCCGCAGCCGTATTGATGAGGCAATTCTGATGCCCGCCGACTATCGATCTACCGTATTTCTGCCCCGCACCGACTTTCCCATGAAAGCCGAGTTGCCCAAAGCCGAGCCCGTTTGGCTGGAACGCTGGCGCGAGATGGACCTGTTCCAGCGCCTGCGCGACGACGCCCGGGGCCGCGAAAAATTCATCCTTCACGATGGCCCGCCGTACGCCAATGGCCACCTGCACATCGGCACCGCTCTGAACAAAATCTTGAAGGACGTGGTCAATCGATCCCAGCAAATGATGGGCAAAGACGCCAATTATGTGCCGGGGTGGGATTGCCACGGGCTGCCCATCGAATGGCAGATCGAATTGAAATATCGCAAGGCGGGCAAGGACAAGGACGAAGTTCCCATCCTTGAATTCCGCGAAGAATGCCGCCGCTTTGCCGAGGAATGGATCGGCATTCAGTCCGACGAATTCCAGCGCATGGGCGTGGTCGGCGATTGGGACAATCACTATTCCACCATGGCGTTTTCGGCGGAAACCGCGATCGCTGGGGAGCTCATGAAATTCCTCATGAACGGCGGCCTGTACCGTGGGTCCAAGCCGGTCATGTGGTCGCCGGTGGAAAAAACGGCGCTGGCCGAGGCCGAGGTGGAATACCACGACCATGACTCCACGACGATTTTCGTGCGCTTTCCGGTCGTCGATGGCCCGTCTGAAATTGCCGGGGCCGCCGTGGTCATCTGGACCACCACGCCGTGGACCATGCCGGGCAATCGGGCAGTGGCAGTGGCGGCGGATCAGACCTATGTGCGGCTTAGAGTAACCGAGGCCGCCGACGGCACCTTGGCCCGGGTGGGGGAAGAAATCATTCTTGCCCTGCCGTTGGTGGACCAAGTGTGCGCCGAAGTCGGCATCACCGGGCGCGAAATTGTCGGCGAATTCCCGGGCTCTGTCGTGGCGGGGGCGACCCTTTCCCACCCATGGCGTGGCCAGGGCTACGATTTTGATGTGCCGGTGTTGGCGGCGAACTTTGTCGAAATGGATACCGGCTCCGGCTTTGTCCATATTGCCCCCGGCCACGGCGAAGACGATTTCATCCTGGGCCAACAACATGGCATCGAGGTGCCGTTCACGGTGGCGGAGAACGGCACGTTTTTGGAGCATGTGCCGTTGTTTGCTGGCCTTCATGTGTACAAAGCCGATGACCCGGTGTGCGATGCGATGATCGCTGCGGGCGCATTGCTTGGTCGCGGACAAATCACCCACTCGTATCCGCATTCCTGGCGGGCCAAGGCACCGTTGATATACCGCAATACCCCCCAATGGTTCATTTCCATGGACACCAACAATCTGCGGGAAAAGGCCTTGGCCTCCATCGAGCAAGTCCGTTGGGTGCCGAATTCTGGGCGCAATCGCATCCGATCCATGGTCGAAAATCGCCCGGCATGGGTGGTGTCTCGCCAGCGATCCTGGGGGGTGCCGATCACTGTGTTCTATGACAAAGAAACGTCTGAACCCTTGCGCGACGAAGCGGTCAATCAGCGCATTTTGGATGCCTTCAAGACCCAAGGCGGCGATTGCTGGTACGACGGCGACCCCAAACGGTTCCTTGGCCCCGATCATGATCCAGACAAATACATCGCGGCGTCGGACACCCTGGATGTGTGGTTCGATTCCGGCTCCACCCACACCTATGTCTTGGAAAACAATCCCGACCTTGCCTGGCCCGCGTCGCTTTATTTAGAAGGCTCGGATCAACACCGGGGCTGGTTCCATTCGTCGTTGTTGGAATCATCCGGCACCCGCGGGCGCGCGCCCTATGACGCGGTCCTAACCCACGGCTTTGTCATGGCCTCCGACGGCCGCAAGATGTCGAAATCCCTGGGAAATGTCATCGCCCCGCAAAAGCTCATCGACCAATACGGTGCCGACATTCTGCGCCAATGGGTGGTGTCGTCTGATTATACCGAGGACCTGCGCATCGGTGACGAAATCATCAAAGGCTCGGCAGATGCCTACCGGAAACTGCGCAACACCCTGCGATTTCTGCTGGGAAATTTGTCGGATTTTTCCGACAACGAGCGCATCGATCCATCCGACATGCCGGAATTGGATCGCTGGGTGCTCCACCGTCTGTCGGAATTGGATGCAACAGTCCGCCAGACCGCCGACGACTTTGAATTCCACAAGATGTTCGTGGCTCTGTACAATTTTTGCACGGTGGATTTGTCCAGCTTCTATTTCGATATCCGCAAAGATTCCCTGTATTGCGACGGCAAAGAGTCCGTTGGTCGGCGTTCCGTACGCACGGTTCTGGACCACGTGTTCAACCACCTGACCGCTTGGCTTGCCCCCATCCTGTGCTTCACCGCCGAAGAGGCTTGGCAGACCCGTAACCCTGATCCGAAAAGCAGTGTCCATTTGCGCCAGTACGAAGATACCCCCGACACCTGGGCCAATCCTGAACTGGCGAGCAAATGGGACCGGGTCAGAATTTTGCGAAAAGTTGTCACCGGCGCATTAGAAGTGGAACGCCGGGAAAAGCGCATCGGTGCCAGCTTGCAAGCCCACGCCCATGTTTATGGGGCGGAGTCTTTTCGCGAAACAGTGGACGGCCTGGATTTTGCCGAGGTCTGTATCGCATCGGGACTTACATTCCACGATGGTGGCGCGCCCGACGGCGCATTCACCCTGGATGACGTGGCCGACGTGGCCGTGGTCATCGATGGGGCACCGGGGGAGAAATGTCAGCGCTGCTGGAAGGTGCTGGAAGAAGTCGCCGATCCCCACCCGGATTTGTGTAATCGCTGCGCTGATACAATCGAGGAGACAGCCGTGGGCAACGCTCCGTGATGCTGCGCCCTGGTTTGCTCATTGCCGCCGTTATTTTTTCGGCGGACCGAGTGACCAAATGGTTGGCTGTCGATGTCTGGGATTTTGCCGTTCACCCGATCCAATATGGGAAGTTTTTCAACTTTATTCTGGTTTGGAACCCCGGCGTTAGCTTTGGCATGTTCCAAACCAACGCTGAATTCGTCCAATGGCTGTTGGCGGCTTTCGCCGTCGGGGTCTCCATTGCCTTGGGCATTTGGCTGACCCGGACAAATTCCAAGGTATTGGCCTTGGCCTTGGGATTGGTGATCGGCGGGGCACTGGGAAACGCCCCGGACCGAATTATCTGGGGGGCGGTGGCGGATTTCATCGATTTCCACATCGGCACCTGGCATTGGTTCGTTTTCAACGTCGCCGACGCTGCGGTGGTCGTCGGCTTTGGCCTGATCGTGCTGGATGGCTTGTTCGCGGGAAAAAGCCGGAGTATCAAAGGGAATGAATAAATTGCGTCTTTTGTTGATTGCAGCGGCAGGTTTGGTGCTGGCGGGCTGCAATTCCGTTTCCCAAAGCCTGGGCCTGGATCCCCTATCCCCCGACGAATTCAACGTGGTCGCCAAGGCACCGCTGACCTTGCCTCCTGATTTCACCTTGCGCCCACCCGTCCCGGGGGCCCCAAGACCCCAAGAGGTTGAACCCCAACGATTGGCGCAAGCAGCGCTGCTTAACCCCGGTGTCGGAGGTGTTGCGGCGCCAGCGGTGGCAACTGAGAACCGCACAGCGGGCGAAATGGCTTTGTTGGGAATTGCCGGGGCGGTCGATCCTGACCCCAGTATTCGGGCGCTGGTGGATTTGGAAAATGCTCAATTGCTCAATCGGGGCGATGGGTTTTTGGAACAGGTTTTGTTCTGGCAGCAACCAAAACCCGACGTCATCGATCCAGTGGCCGAAGCCGAGCGCCTGCGCACGGCGGGGGGCGTCGCTGTCCCCGGACCGACAGCGCGCCAGCGCTAGCACCCACGAAAAGCCTCGCGCCAGCGCTAGCTTTCAATCCAGGCATCGCGCAGGCGTGAAGTTGTTTCCCTTGATTGCCGGGGCCGACTTGCTCACAATTCGTCACCCGCGGCCATAGTTTCACCACATCCCAACCCTATTAGTCGTGTCCTTGCCGTCATCGGAGGTTCCATGAACACCCCACTTCGCATTGGTTTGGCCGCAACGGCGGCATTGTTTTTCAGCGCCCTGTCGACATGGGCAGCAGATTTCACCGTTGAGACCGCGGTTCTGGATAACGGCCTCCAGGTGGTGGTGGTGCCCGATCACCGGGCGCCTTTGATTACCCAGGCTGTCTATTACAAAGCAGGGGCCGCCGACGAACCTGCGGGCAAAGGCGGCTTGGCCCATTTCCTGGAACACATGATGTTCCAAGGCACCTCCAACATTCCCGGCGAAGATTTCCGCAACACCATCGCCCGCCACGGGGGCGAAGAAAACGCCTTCACCGCCCAGGACATGACCGGCTATTGGCAGACCGTGGCCGTGGAGGCCATGGAAATTGTCATGGAATTGGAAGCCGACCGCATGGCCAATTTGCGGATCAAGCCGGAAGAATTTGAATCCGAGCGGGAAGTCATCAAAGAAGAACGTCGCAGCCGATACGACTCTGATCCCGGCGGCCCGTTCAGCGAAGCCATGTCAGCGGCGGTGTATTTAGCCCATCCGTACCGCCTACCCATTATCGGGTGGATGCACGAGATTGAATCCCACACGGTCCAGGACGCCATCGATTGGTACGAAAAATTCTATGTGCCCAACAACGCCATTTTGGTCATTGCTGGGGATACGACCCTGGCCGAAGTGATGCCGTTGGCAGAAAAATACTATGGCGTGATCCCGCGCGGTGCCGATGTTGTGCGATCCCGCCCACAAGAACCTCCGCAATTGGCCGAACGCCGTGTCATTTTGTACGACGACCGGGTGCGAGAACCCAGCTTCAGCCGATCCTATGTCACCAACAGCCGCATGGCCCGCGATGGCTTGGCGCCAGCCTTGTCCATGCTGTCGCAAATTTTGTCCGGCTCCACCGGCCGTCTGTATCAGGCCTTGGTGGTGGACCAGGGGATCGCAACGTCCGCCGGCGCTTTTTACAGCGGCGGCACCATGGACCAGACCCAATTCGGTATGTGGATTGCCCCCGCACGGGGTGCCGATTTGACCGCCATGGAAGCCGCATTGGACGCCGAAATTGCCAAGGTCGTCGCCGACGGCGTTACCCAAGACGAGCTTGATTTGGCCCGTAATGGCACTCTGTCAGGGCTGATTTTTAGCCGCGATTCGGTGACCCGCCTGGGTCGCCGCGTAGGGGCGGGATTGGTCATTGGATTGACCATTGAAGAAATCGTTGGCTGGTCTGATGAAATTTCTGCCGTCACCGTGGCCGATGTGAATGCCGCCGCCGCCATGGTGTTCAACCGCGCCCATTCCGCCACCGGGCTGATGTTGCCGCAACCGGACAAAGACTAATGGGTAATCCAATGGCTACTTCAATGCACAACGCATTACGTTTCGTCGCGGCTCTTTCCATCGGCCTGATGTGGTTCGGTGCCCCTGCACGAGCCGCAGAAATCCAGCGCATTATTTCCCCCGGCGGTATCGAAATTTGGTACGTCCAAGAACCAAGCTTGCCGATTATCGCGGTGGAAATTGCCTTTGAAAACGCTGGCAATTCCAGTCTGCCAGAGGGCAAACAGGGCCTTGCCAACATGGTTTCCTCCCTGTTGGACGAAGGCGCAGGGGACTTAGATTCCTTCGCCTTTCAGCGCCGCATGGATGAATTGTCGATTTCACTGCGGGCGTCAGACAATGCCGATACCTTTCGCATGACCCTGCGGACCTTGTCCGACGTGCGCGACGGTGCATTTGAATTGCTGGGTCTGGCCCTGACGGCACCGCGGTTCGATGCCGACCCGGTGGAACGCATGCGCGCCGGGATTTTGTCCGACCTCAACCGCCGCATTAACGATCCTGATTATCTGCTGGGAATTGCCTGGCTTGAAACCGCCTACCCCGGCCACGTTTATGGGCGGCCGTCCCGGGGCACGATTGAGATTGTCGAAGGCTTCACCCAAGAAGATTTTCGTGATTTTGTTGAGACCCGATTCACCAAAGACCGCCTGAAAGTCGGTGCGGTGGGTGATGTGGATGGGGCTGAAATCGCCCGCCTGATTGATGCCGCTCTGGGCGGCTTGCCTGCCACTGGCCCAGCGTTCGAAGTGACCCGGGTTGATCCGGTTGATGGTCCCGCCTTCCAAATCATCCGCCAAGATATCCCCCAATCCAGCATCATATGGGGCACCACCGGCCTGATGCGCGAAGACCCCGATTATTATGCCGGGGTGGTTATGAACACCGTTCTGGGCGGGGCCTCGTTTATTTCCCGCATGTGGCAATCGGTGCGCGAAGAACGCGGCCTGGCTTATTCCGTCGGCACCGGCATCAGCCCCCTGGCGGAAACCAGCTATTTCACCGGGGGGGTCGCCACCCGCAACGACCAAGTGGCCGAAGCCTATGCCATCATCGAAGCGGAAATGCAGCGCATGGCCGAGGAAGGCATCAGCGACCAAGAATTGGCCGCCGCCAAATCGTATTCCATCGGCAACTTCGCCCTGGGGCTGGATACCAATTCGAGCCTTGCCCGGGTGCTGGTGGGTCTGCAAGTGGCCGAACTGGGCATCGATTACATCGACAAGCGCGCGGGCTATATCAACGCTGTCACCCAGGAAGATGTGCTGCGCGTCGCCCGGCGGATTTTCTGGGGCGATGGCAACGCCACATCGGGGACCCTGCGGATGATCGTAACCGTTGTCGGCGACCCTGTGGGGTTCGAAGACAAAAACTAGCCTCATGTTCCCTTTTCGTACCTATGCCGGCGCTGAGCGCCCCTCCCACAACATATAGCGGGGGATAACCCGGAATATTACCACATGTTGTGCCTTAGGCCGTTGGAATTGGCCGCGGGCGGTGCTAATCTGCGGTCATGTCTGACATTCGCCGATTGCCCGACGACTTGGTCAGCCGCATTGCGGCGGGGGAGGTCATCGAGCGCCCAGGTGCCGCCGTCAAAGAGCTGGTGGAAAACGCCATCGACGCCGGTGCCACCACCATCGACGTGCGTCTGGACGAAGGCGGTCGCGATGGCATCTGGGTCACCGATGATGGCCGGGGCATGGACCCGGGTGAGTTGACCCTGGCGGTGGAACGCCACGCCACATCGAAGCTACCCACCGGCGATTTGACCCACATCGAAACCTTGGGGTTCCGCGGGGAGGCGTTCCCCTCCATTGGCTCGGTCAGCCGTATGACCATTACCAGCCGAACCGCCGGTGCCGATCAAGCCTGGGCGGTGACGGTGGATGGGGCCCAAGTCGCAGCCCCGATCCCTGCCGCACTGGCCGCTGGCACCCGGGTCGAAGTGCGCGATCTCTTCCATGCAGTGCCCGCCCGCTTGAAATTCTTGAAACAGCCGCGCACCGAGTTTGGCCATGCCGCTGATGCCATCAAGCGCGTGGCCATGGCCTTCCCCCACATCGCGTTTTCGGTGGCGGATGGGGAACGCACGGCGTTTCGCTATAGCGCTGGAACGGGGGATTTATTCGCGGCTCGCCTGGCCCGCCTGGGCCAAGTCATGGGGCGGGAATTCGCCGACAATGCCTTGGTGGTGGATGCGGAACGTGACGGGGTTCGCCTGACCGGGTACGCCGGGGTGCCGACCCTCAATCGTCGCAACGCCCAGGCGCAGTATCTGTTTGTGAACGGGCGGCCCGTGCGCGACCGACTGTTGCTGGGGGCCGTGCGCGGGGCATACCAGGATTTGTTAGCCCGGGATCGCCACCCCATGCTGGCGTTGTTTTTGGAAATCGGCCCCGAATGGGTCGACGTAAATGTTCACCCCACTAAGGCCGAAGTGCGGTTCCGCGATGCCGCCATGGTCCGCGGATTAATCGTCGGTGCCCTGCGCCACGCCCTGGCCGAGGCTGGCCACCGGGCGTCCACCACCGCCAGCGTCGCGGTGTTGGGTGCGGCACGGCCGGGTGTATATCCTGGCGGGTTCGGCGGCGGCGGGTATCCCACCGGCGGTGGCGGCGCCCAGCGCGCGTTGGCAGCCGCCACGGAATTTCAATCACCCCAAGGATTTTCCGAAGGGCCGCCGACGCCTTTTGCCAACTCCAACCTGGCCCCGGCGGCGCGCTTGGCAGAGGAACATATTGCCCCAGATGAAGCCCACCCACTGGGGGCGGCCCGGGCGCAACTGCACGCCACCTACATCGTTGCTGAAACATCAGACGGCATGATCATTGTCGATCAACATGCCGCCCACGAACGCCTGGTACACGAACGCATCAAGGCCCAAATGGCCGCGACCGGCATCGCCCGGCAATTGTTATTGTCCCCGGTGGTGGTGGATTTGCCGGAATCCGACGCCGCGTTGCTGGCCGCTCGGGCGGGCGAATTCGAAGAGCTGGGATTGGTGATGGAAGCCTTCGGCCCCGGTGCCGTGGTGGTCCGCGAAGTCCCGGCGTTGTTGGGCGATGTCGACGTGAACGGCTTGATCCGCGACATGGCCGATGACTTGCGGGAACTCGACGAAGCCTTGGCGCTGAAAGACCGCCTGGCGGAGGTCTGCGCCACATTGGCCTGCCATTCCAGCGTCCGCGCCGGACGGCTGCTGAACGGCCCGGAAATGAATGCCTTGTTGCGAGAAATGGAAGTCACTCCGAATGCCGGCCAATGCAGCCACGGGCGGCCCACCTATGTGGAATTAAAACGCGCCGACATCGAGAGATTATTCGGTAGGCGCTGATCCTTCCTTCCCCCTCCCCACCGAGGGAGGGGATTAAGGGGAGGGGGTGCGTATGCATCGGCACCCCATTTTTTTGACGTTCAGATTCACGCGGCGTTAAGCCACGCCGCGATCTGCACTCCACCGAAAAATCACCAATCGCGTGCGGCCGTATGTGCGGTCGTCGATCTGGGTGAAGCCCTCCGGCGGCTCCATGGCTTCGCGCGCTTCCACCTCTAACACTGCCAAGGCATCGGCCATCAGCCAGTTATCGGTGCCTAAGGCCTCCAACGCCATGGTCCCCAAGCCGCTGCCATAGGGCGCGTCGGCGAACACCAAATCGAAAGGCCCCTGGGCTGGCAGGGGCCCGGGATGGGTGGCGTCACGGGGCAAAATGGCGGCCTGATCGGCGGCGTTCAACGCCCGCAAATTGTCCGCCAAATTCCGCCGGATGGCTTTGTCTGGCTCCAAAAACAGCGCCCGTTCTGCCCCCCGCGACAATGCCTCTAGGCCCAGTGCGCCGGTCCCGGCAAAGGCGTCCAGCACCCGTGCGCCACCCAAGCCATGGCCGTCCCCCCGCGCCAAGTGCGCCAAAATACCGAACAAGGATTCTCGCGCCCGGTCCGGGGTTGGCCGCACGTCCGCCCCGTCGGGCACGGTCAATTTTCTGCCGCGATCGCGTCCAGCGATGATGCGAATTTGTCCTGATTTAGCCGCCATCGGATTGCTTGCCGATCTGTTCGGCCACGACCTTTGCCGGCACCGACCGCACATCGCCAGATTTCAAATTGCCCAACTGAAAAGGCCCGAAGGCGGTGCGGATCAGGCGATTGGTTTTCAACCCGATGTGCTCCAATACCCGGCGGATTTCGCGGTTTTTGCCCTCTGACAGCGTCACCTTTAGCCACGAATTGGCCCCGGTTTTGCGCTCCAATTCCGCCTCGATGGGCCGGTACCGGATGCCCTCCACTGTGATGCCTTTAGCCAGTGACTTCAGCTTGGCCTCGTCCACCGGGCCATAGGCCCGAACCCTGTACCGCCTGCGCCATGCGGTTTTGGGAGATTCCAGTTTGCGGGCAATTTCACCGCTGGTGGTGAGCAACAAAAGCCCTTCGGAATCCATATCCAGGCGTCCCACCGACACCACCCGGGGCAACGATTTGGGCAGGGCGGCGAACACCGTCGGGCGGCCTTCCGGGTCGGAATTGGTGGTCAGCAGCCCAGGGGGCTTGTGGTACAGCCACATGCGCACCGGTGCTGCTCCGGGAATGGGCTTGCCATCAACTGTGACAACATTGCCGTCGTGGACGGTTAACGCTGGGGTATCCAGGGTTTTGCCATCAACGGCGACGCGCCCCGCCGCGATCCAGCGTTCTGCTTCCCGCCTTGAACATAAACCGGCTGCGGCCATGCGTTTGGCGATGCGTTCGCCTTTTGGCGCACTGTTGGCGATGCGTTCGCCTTTTGGCGCACTGTCATCGTCGATCAATGCCGGTCTCCCTCTTGACCAAATGCGGCGTCCACGCCAGCTTGGGCCCCATGACAGCCGACCCCAATCCGTTCATGCAGCGCGCCTTGGCCGAAGCCCGCGCCGCCGCCGACCGTGGCGAGGTGCCCGTGGGCGCCGTTTTGGTAGACCCCGCCACAGGCGTGCCGATTGCCACCGACGGCAACCGCGTAGTGGCAGGGAGCGACCCCACGGCTCATGCGGAAATGTTGGTGTTGCGGGCGGGGGCCTTCGAATTTGGCTCCGAACGTCTGAGCGGGATGGACCTGTACGTGACGTTGGAGCCATGCCCCATGTGCGCCGCGGCCATTTCTTTGGCGCGCATCCGAAAATTGATTTACGGGGCCGAAGACCCCAAAAGCGGTGGTGTGGATCATGGTCCGCGTATTTTCTCCCAACCTACGTGTCATCACAGCCCCGAAGTCATCGGCGGGGTCGCGGCTTCAGACTCCGCAGATTTATTACAGCAATTCTTTGGTGCGCGCCGAGGCCGCGCCCGGTAACCGACCGATTTCCTAAGGTTTCCGGTCTATCGCCCGCCAACCGATATCCCTGCGGTAAAAACCGTTCGGCCAATCAATTTTTTCGACGGCCCGGTATGCCAGGCTTTGGGCGTCGCCAACGCTGGCCCCGGTGGCGGTTACCCCCAACACGCGACCGCCAGTGGCTTGGATTTGGTCACTGGCCCTGGTAGTCCCCGCATGGAAAATTGTGACATCGGGGTCCTCTTGGGCGGCCTCTAGGCCGTTGATCACCGATCCTTTTTCGTAAGCTCCCGGATATCCTTTCGCCGCCATGACCACACACAGGGCCGCATCGTCGCGCCATTTCGGCCTGACTTGATCCAAGGTGCCGTCCCGCGCCGCCTTCAGCAACGGCAACAAATCGCAGTCCAGGCGGGCCATCAAAACTTGGCATTCCGGGTCGCCGAAACGGACGTTGTATTCCAACAATTTGGGGCCTTGCCTGGTAATCATCAACCCGGCGAACAGCACGCCTTTGAACGGTCTGCCTTCGGCTTCCATGGCCGCCACTGTGGGGCGGATAATGGTGTCCATGATTTGGGCCTCTAAGGCGTCGGTCATGACCGGGGCCGGGGAATATGCCCCCATGCCACCGGTGTTCGGCCCGGTATCGCCGTCCCCCACGGCCTTGTGGTCCTGGGCTGATCCCAGGGGCAAAACGTGTTTGCCATCCACCAAGGCGAAAAAGCTCACCTCTTCTCCCTCAAGGAACTGCTCGATCACAACACTGGTGCCAGCCTCGGGAAATCCCCCACTCAGAATGAATTCAGCCGCAGAATTTGCTTCATCCTCAGTCGACCCAATTGATACTCCTTTTCCGGCGGCAAGGCCGTCGGCCTTGACGACAAGGGGAAGGGTGTTTGCCGAGGTGTAGGCGCGGGCCTCGGCCATGGTGGTGGCGCGCACATAGCCAACCGAGGGGATGTGGTGGCTGGCGCACAGATCCCGGGTGAAGCCTTTTGATGCTTCCAGCATCGCCGCCTTTGCCGACGGGCCGAACGCCGGAATTCCCGCTTCTTCCAAAGCATCCACCATGCCCGCCACCAGGGGTGCCTCCGGCCCCACCACCACAAATCCAATGTGGCGGGTGCGGCACATTTCGATCACGGCCAGGGCATCGTCGGCGGAAATATCGACGCATTCCGCCACTTCGGCAATGCCGCCATTGCCCGGCGCACACAGCAATTCGTCCACTGCTGAGGACTTTGCCAAGGCCCAACACAAGGCATGCTCGCGCCCACCGCTACCCAAAACTAAAACTTTCATGGCCTCATCCACGCCGGTTCCGACTTGTCGCCACGACTTGTATCATAGGCCCATGACCGACGCTGGCCCTGTCACCAATCTTCAGGAATATTCCGTCTCGGAATTGGCCTTTGCCATCAAGCGATCCATTGAGGATGGCTTTGGCCGGGTGCGCCTGCGCGGCGAAATATCGGGGCTCAGCCGCCCCCGCAGCGGCCACGTATACATGGATCTGAAAGATGCCGACGCGGTCCTGGCGGGGGTCTGTTGGAAGGGTGTCGCCGGGCGCCTAAGCGTTGTGCCGGAAGAAGGCATGGAGGTGATCGTCACCGGCAAGATCACCGCCTACCCCAAAGGATCCAAATACCAAATCATCATCGAAGCCATGGAAATGGCTGGCGAAGGCGCGTTGCTGAAGCTGTTGGAAGACCGCAAGCGCAAATTGGCGACCGAAGGCCTGTTCGACGAAGATCGTAAAGTCGATCCGCCGTACTTGCCCGACGTCATTGGCGTGGTGACATCGCCGTCTGGTGCCGTGATCCGCGATATTCTGCACCGCTTGGCCGACCGCTTCCCCCGCCATGTGTTGCTGTGGCCGGTGCGGGTTCAGGGGGACGGGGCGGCGGAGGAAATCGCGGCTGCCATCGAAGGCTTCAACGGATTGGGCCCCGGCGATGCGGTCCCCAGACCCGATGTATTGATCGTCGCCCGGGGGGGCGGCAGCGTCGAAG
>JABHVE010000152.1 GCA_018658465.1 Alphaproteobacteria bacterium | reverse complement strand
TGGGCACCGATGCGGTGCGCGACGGGGTCGATGTGCCGGGGCGCAGCCTGCGGCTTATCATTTTTGATCGGGTGCCCTGGCCACGCCCAGATATCTTGCACCGCGCCCGCAAGGCGGCATTTGGCGGCGCCGCCTATGATGACCGCATCGCCCGCCTGCGGCTGAAGCAGGCCTTTGGCCGCCTAGTACGCCAGGGCACCGACAGAGGGGTCTTTGTGATGTTGGATTCTCGCACCCCCACCCGCCTGACCACGGCGTTCCCCAAGGGGGTTGAAATCCAGCGCACCGGCATAAAAGACGCCATCGCGGGGGTCGCCGCATTCCTGGGGAAATCGCAAGACTAGGCCTGTCTGGCGACGATTGGGCTTGCCGGTGTCCGGCCGCCTCTCCTATGGTGCCAAAATCTTTGAACGAATGAATTGGGCGAGTTGCATGGAACACACGGCGCTTATCTACACAATGGTCCTGATGTCGGCGGCGGACAGCGAAATGACGGATTCCGAGCTCTTTACGATTGGAGAGCTGGTCAAGACCTTGCCGGCTTTTGAAGGGTTCAGTCCTGAATTGCTGCCCAAGACCGCCGAGGATTGCGCCGAGATTTTGGGGCAAGAAGGCGGCATGGAGACGGTGATCAGCTTGGTCAAAGATGCCTTGCCGGATCGCTTGCGTGAGACCGCCTACGCATTGGCGTGCGACATCGCCGCCGCCGACGGCACCGTGGGCCAGGAAGAAGCGCGGTTGTTGGAATTGCTGCGCTTTGGATTGGATATCGAACGCCTGGTGGCCGCGTCCATCGAGCGGGGGGCAAAAGCCCGATACCAAACTGTGGACTAGGGTCGGACTAACTCTGCCTCAGTCGTCCAACGACTTCACCCAGTCCAACACCGCATCGACGCCATCGCGCCAATTCTGATCTTCGGTTCGTCCCGAAGCCTTGCGCGGCTTGAAGCTGTGATCCCCGTCTTCCATCCACGCCAGGGAAATTTTTGCGGATAGGTCGTAACCCTTTACGTCATCCTGTGACCCCAAAGAATCCCGGGTTCCCTGAACCACCAGCATGGGCGTTGCCATATCAGCCAGATGCTCGACGCGGGTTTTTTCCGGCCGCCCCGGCGGATGGAACGGATAGCCCAGGCACACCAGCCCCCGCACCCCGGTGTCTGACGCAACCATGGTGGCGATGCGCCCACCCATAGATTTCCCGCCAATGATGATGGAACTGGGTGGGATCCCATCGTCCCCCAGCCCGGCGATAACACTGCGCCATGCATCCATCAAAACAGGGGCACGGTCCGGCGGACGCTTTGTCCCTTCTGCCCGGCGGCGACGCATGTAGGGAAATTCGAACCGGCCAGTGGGCAGGCCACCCGCCGCCAATTCATTGGCAAAAAATTCCATGAATGGGCTGTCAATCGCCGCGCCTGCCCCGTGGGCAAGCACCACAACTGGGCCAGATCCAGGTTCTCCGGCCCAAACGATGTCGTCAGTCATTGATTGACCCCGGCAAGGAACCTGCCTCGGGCCAGGCCGCCTTTAGGGCGCTGGCGCAGGGGGCGTAGCAGGTGCTGGGGGCGCTTCGGCTGCGGGGATTTCTTCGATGACCACGATCGGTGTGCCATCCATATTGAAGCGCTCGATTTCCACGCCTTCCAGCAACCCATTGTAAAACGCGTCGATGGCCTGACGCGAGATTTGGTCTTGCATGTAGCCCGCCACTTCTTCGAGGGGCGGTGCCAGACCCGGCCGACGATCCGTTACCAAAATGATGTGCCAGCCGAATTCAGTTTGCACGGGGTCGGGACTCATTTGGCCGACGCCTAAGGCAAATGCGGCGACTTCAAAGTCGGGGATGGTTTCGCCAGCGGTCAGATAATCAAGATCACCGCCAGCAACATTGGACGGCCCCAGGGAACGTTCCCGGGCCAATTGGGCGAAGTCCGCGCCTTCTTGAACCAGCCCAATAATGTCAAAAGCCTCTTCCTGGGTTTCCACCAAAATGTGACTAACCCGCACTTCTTCGATCAAAGCAGATTCTTGGACAATCTTTGCGTACTCCAACGCCATAGCTTCGTCGGTGATTGCCGCGTCCACGGCAGTGCGCAGCAAGGAATCCTCGACCAATTGGTCCAGGAATATCCGGGTCTTCTCAATCACGTCCGGGTCTTCAAAAAGGCCCTCGGCACGACCACGGCGTGCGGCCAGTTTCCGGTCGATGGCGGCCGTGAGCAATTGATCCCAAAGTCCGGCGATCGGAATTTGTTGCAGTTCGGCGCTCAAGGTTTGGAAAAACAGCACAATTTCCGAGGCTCGAATTTCCTCGCCATCCACTGTGGCGACGATCGGATCCGCTACCGGGTCCAACGGTGTTGCCTCTGCAGCCGGCTCAGCGGGAGCAGCGGGGGCGGCGGGGGCGGCTGCCTGGGCAAAAGCGCCAGCAGCGCCACCCATCACAAATACGGTGGCCAAAAGCGTTGTGCGAAACATTTCGGAGTCCCTGCGTTTTCCGATTATTAATCGGGCTAAACCAGCGCGCACCCTAACTGCCGCGCCATTTGTCCGCAAGTTATGGTGCAGCGCGGTGGCCGTCCATCGGCGTGGCCCTGGCCGGCCCCGTTTTGCGACCCATACTTTTTGACACAAGTCTGTCAGGCATGGGCCCTTGGGAGTTATGGATGATCGCCCGGGATTTGGCTGATGTCACCCGGGAAGTCGAAACATGGGGACCGGTCTTTTGGTCCGCCATTTGGGTGTTGGTCTTTCTGGGGGTCGCGATCAGGCGGCTCGAGCGCGAAGATTTGTGAAAATTTGGAGCGGGCATATGGAATCGCGAATTGATTTCCAGGTGACTACGAAGCAGAAATGGCATGCTCCGACGCCCATGTGCGCATTTCCGCGACGTCTTCGCTCCGCATTTTTGATAGAGGAATGATGTCCTTGGCCGTTTCGAGCAGGCGGCTTGTGGTCATTTCTAGCTGGTTTTTCGGATCCGATTTATGTTCGTGGAACACCCGCAAAAGAGTTTCGTTGATCCAATTTTCGATTTCCGCCCCGGAGTATCGATTGCCTGGACCCAGGACTGCCTCACCTGTGGCCTCCACCAGCTTTTCCAAATCGAACGCCCCAGGGTCCTGTAGGGAACGGGCCAAATGGATTTCGTTAATTTCCTTTCGCTCCGCATCGCTTGGTAGATCGACGAAGAAGATCTCGTCAAATCGTCCCCGGCGTAAAAGTTCTGACGGGAGCAAATCAAGCTGATTGGCGGTGGCGAAAACGAACACAGGTGAAGTCTTTTCCTGCATCCAAGTAAGGAAACTGCTCAGAACCCTCAGAGAAACGCCAGAATCGCCGACATGGGGACCCGTGCTAGGAAGGCCTTTTTCGATTTCGTCGATCCAAAGTACACAGGGTGAAACGGCTTCCGCCGTTCGAATTGCTTCCCGCATTCGCTCTTCTGAGGATCCAACGAGCGACGAATAAATGACCCCCATATCCAACCGAATCAGAGGAATTTTCCACGCAGCGGACACGCACTTCGCAGATAAAGATTTTCCGCATCCTGGGATTCCAGACAAAAGTACGCCCTTGGGAACCTTGATGCCAAAGCGCCGAGCTTCAACCGAAAACGCCTCTGACCGCATGTTCAGCCACAGCTTCAATTTAAGCAGGCCACCGATTTGCTTCATCGACATTTGGCCGGTATCCAAATACTCCAACACCCCGCTTTTCCGAACAATCTGCTGCTTTTGAGAAAAAATTCTTGGCAAATCTTCCTCACTCAGCTTTCGGTCCCTGACAATGGAGGATTTCAGCACTTCTTCAATTTCCATGTAGGTCAGCCCAAGCGCCGAATCGGCAAGAGATTCTATGAAGTCCTCTTCGTGCAACACTTCTACCGATGGGACTTTGTCGATTGACGCAACAACTTTTTTGATCAGCGACAGGATTTCCTCCCGTGAAGGCAATGGGAAATCCAAAATGTTGATTTCCTTCTCCAACTCCAACGGAATCTGCAATTCGGGGGAAATCGTAAAGCACGTGCAGCGAAATCCGTTTACCCGAATATCAATGGCAAGATCGCGCAGGGTTCTTCGGTATATTGGGTTGGCACTTTTTTCGTTGAGGTAAGAATACGGATCCAGCAGGATCAACAAATGCCCGTCACTTTTGTTTTCCGAAGATTGGACTTGTTTTTTGAACGCAGCAATTGCCACCGCTAAATCTGAATCGGCGGCATTTTGCGGTTGAGATTGCTCGCCCGCCGGATTGGTCAGTCCCCGGCTGGTGCTCCAGATCGTAACGTCGTGGTCCAGGAATTCAGCCATGTCAACGATTTCACGAATCGCCCGGGCCTCTTCAAACGTGACGATGTGGGTGATCGGAAACTGGGCGAGGATCAGATCCCGAAGGTTCAGTCGAAAAACACCCAACGTCGATTCTGTCATTTTTTGCTTTCCGTCAAGTCGATTGATATTTGGGCTTTTGGAAGAGTGAATACACAAGTGATTAATCAAGCGTACCACGGGTACCGGATGGTGACACATTCCGAGAGGCGACTATGGCCTCCAAGCTGGTCCCTCGAAGCTGTATTAGCGCCATGGCAACGGCGAGCCAGGCGAGGAGTACTTTGTCACAGGTGCGTCACAATGAACGGCCCGAAAGGCCTGTTTTTAGGGCTGGTCACCTTGCTGCAAGGGTAACACGCCCCACGTCTAGCGCTTTGTTTTGGAAGGCTTTCTAGGCGCTTCAGTTGGAGCGGGCGAAGGGAATCGAACCCTCGTAGTAAGCTTGGGAAGCTTCTGCTCTGCCATTGAGCTACGCCCGCCCCGCACCGCGATCCTACCCTCTTTCAAGGGTGCGGCAAAACCGCCCGCTTGACCGACTTGAGGCCAGGGTCTATCACAACATCCAACGTGGTAATTTTGGCCGGCCGGCTTGCAGCCACGTAAAATAAATTGCTAAGGGGTCGGGGTACCAATTCCCGGCTTTTGGCCGGGTTTTTTATTGGTGCATCATGACGAACAAATCAAATTCGACATCTAGGGCTGCACACTGGCGGCCACAAACCCAAGCCATTCATGGCGGGTCACAGATATCCAATTTCGGCGAAACCTCCGAAGCCATGTTTCTGACATCGGGCTACGGATACGACAGTCCCGAACAGGCCGAAGCGCGCTTTAAGGGCACCGAGGACGGATACATTTATTCCCGCTACGGCAACCCCACGGTTTCCATGTACGAAGATCGCATGGCGGCTCTGGAAGGTGGGGAGAATTGCTGGGCCACATCGTCGGGGATGGCGGCAATCAGTGGCGCGTTGCTGTGCCAGCTGAAATCCGGCGACCGGGTGGTGGCGGCGCGCGCGCTGTTCGGGTCCAGTCTTTATGTGCTGAACGAAATTTTGCCGCGATTTGGCATCGCTGTGACTTTGGTGGACGGCACCGATTTGGACCAATTGCGCGAAGCCTTGGCCGGTGGGGCCACCACCGTGTTGGTGGAATCCCCATCCAATCCCACATTGGAAATTCTCGACATCGCGGAAATCGCCAAGCTTTCCCACAACGCCGGGGCCACCCTGATCGTTGACAACGTGTTCGCCACACCGTTTTTCCAGCGGCCGATCGAGCTGGGTGCGGACATCGTGGTCTATTCGGCCACCAAGTATGTCGACGGCCAAGGCCGGGTCTTGGGGGGTGCGATCATTGGCACCGAAGAATTCTGCACAGATGTGGTTCAGCCATACATTCGCAACACCGGCCCGAGTTTGAGCCCGTTTAATGCCTGGGTGCTGTTAAAGGGCATGGAGACCATGGAGCTTCGGATCCGGGCGCAAACCGAGGCCGCGGCCAAAGTCGCTGATTTTCTGGCCAATGCACCGGGTGTGGACCGGGTGCTGTATCCGGGCCGGGCAGATCACCCCCAACATGCCCTGGCCGCCAGCCAAATGACCGGGTTCGGTGCCATCGTCAGCTTTGACATTTCCGGTGGAAAAGAGGGCGCATTCCAGGTCTTAAACCGCCTGCAACTGATTTCTGTGTCTAATAACCTGGGCGATACCAAAAGCCTGATCACCCACCCCGAGACCACCACACACCACCGTTTGACAAGGGAAGAGCGGGCGGCGTTGGGGATCGGCAGCGGCTTGGTCCGGCTTTCTGTGGGCCTGGAACACATCGAGGATTTGACGGAGGATTTAGGCGCGGCCCTTGGCAAAGTCTGATCATCTGGTGGGCCGGAAAGGCGCTGGATTGCTAGACATTGGCGGCCGCTGGGGCGATAGTACGGGCAGAAATCATGATCGGATATTGATGTACAACGCAACGACTAGATCGATCGAAATCACCGTCAAGCCAAAGTATCTGGAAGATCAATCGGAACCTTCCAGCGACCATTACGTTTGGGCGTATTCGGTACGGATCGAAAACCACGGCGGCGAAACCGTGCAGCTGTGTACCCGTCATTGGCGGATCACAGATGCCGCTGGTCGCCTGCAAGAGGTCCACGGGGACGGTGTGTCCGGGGAACAACCGATTTTGCACCCGGGTGAAACGTTCGAATACACCAGCGGATCGCCGCTATCTACTCCGTCGGGGATCATGAATGGTTCGTATGAAATGGAAACCGAGGAAGGCGTGCGGTTCGATGTGGAAATCCCCGCATTTTCACTAGACAGCCCGTACCAGGAACGCCTCATTCACTAATGCACTGGGCGATGCGCCCCGCAAAATTTTGGAGCACCACCGATGATATCAACTGACCCGGCCCAGTCCTCTGGTGCCGACGGCGGCGGCGACCGCCCCAGCCGCGAGGAGGCCGAAGGCGCGATCCGTACCCTGATTCGATGGATCGGCGATGACCCCTCAAGGGAAGGATTGTTGGATACTCCGGCGCGCGTGGCCCGTTCCTATGAAGAAATTTTCGCCGGGTACGGCGAAGACCCGGTGGAATATCTGCGCGGTACCTTTGAAGAAATCGAAGGCTATGACGAAATGGTTGTTCTGCGGGATATCCGTTTCGAATCCCATTGCGAACACCACATGATGCCAATCATCGGCCACGCCCACATGGCGTATTTGCCCGACAAACGATTGGTTGGAATCAGCAAACTGGCAAGGTTGGTGGAGGTGTACGCAAAGCGCATGCAAATCCAGGAAAAATTGACGGCGCAGATCGCCCACGCCCTGCAAGAAGTTTTGAACCCGCGGGGCGTTGCCGTTGTTATCGAAGCCGCCCACCAATGCATGACCACCCGGGGGGTTCACAAACCGGGTGTAAGCATGGTCACCAGCCAAATGTTGGGGGCGTTCCGGGACGACGCCAAAACCCGCCGTGAATTTTTAGCCATAATTCACGCGCCCCAGTCACCCCTGGAATCGTGATTTAGATCGTGATTGGAATCATGACCGGGCGGCCGTCGCGCATTTCTGGCTAAGCCCAAGCAATGATCGATTTTCGGCCTCTGCTGTTCGTTACTGGTCTGCTGTTGGCAGCACTGGCGGCAATGATGCTGATCCCGGCAACGGTCGATTGGGCGACGGGCGATTCTAACTGGCAAGAATTTCTAGGCGCGGCGTTCCTGACCGGGTTCGTCGGTGTTGGCCTGTCCCTGTCCAACCGCGTGACCTTCGTGGAAGTGGGGGTGCGGCAAATGTTTGTGCTGACCGCCATGATTTGGCTGGTCATCGCCACATTCGGGGCCTTGCCCTTATATTTTTCAGACCTTGGCCTGACATATACCGACGCCTTTTTCGAAGCTATGTCGGGGATCACCACCACCGGGTCAACCGTCATCAGCGGGTTGGATTCCGCCCCCATTGGGGTGTTGTTGTGGCGGGCCTTGCTGCAATGGTTGGGGGGCATCGGCATCATCGTCATGGCCATCGCGGTGTTGCCGGCATTGCAGGTTGGCGGCATGCAATTGTTCCGCATGGAATCTTCTGAATCATCGGAAAAGGCGTTCCCCCGGGTCGCCCAATTGGCGTTAGGGATCACATCAATTTATGTGGCGCTGACCGCTGTATGCGCCGCCTCCCTGTGGGTCGCCGGCATGACCGGGTTCGATTCCATTGCCCATTCCATGACCACCATTGCCACAGGTGGTTTTTCAACATCCGACCAATCCATCGGGCATTTCGATTCTAGTTCCATCGACTGGATCATCGTGGTGTTCATGATTTTGGGCAGTCTTCCATTCGTTTTGTATTTGGAGGCCGTCCGTGGGCGCGCCAAGGCGTTGTGGCAAGATTCCCAGGTTCACTGGTTCTTTGCGATTATCATCATTTGCGCCATTGCCATCGCCTTGTGGCAAATGCTTGCAAACGATGTGACGCCATATGAATCGATCCGTCGATCAACGTTTAACGTGATTTCGATCATCACCGGGACCGGTTTTTCCACGGCCAATTATTATCTATGGGGCAGTTTCGCCGTGACCTGCTTTTTCCTGTTCATGTTTATTGGCGGCTGCGCGGGCTCCACATCATGCGGCATCAAAATTTTTCGGTTCCAGGTTTTGGTGGGGGCGGTGCGCGGCCAGATGAACAGAATTTGGCAGCCCCACGGTGTGTTCGTGCCCTATTACAATCGTCGTCCCCTGCCCAATTCCGTGGTCGACGCGGTGATGAATTTTGTTTTCGTTTTTGCCCTGGTATTCGCACTTTTGGCCTTGGCTTTGTCCGCACTGGGGTTGGATTTCATCACCAGCGTTTCCGGGGCCGCCACCGCCCTGTCGAACGTAGGCCCGGCCTTGGGGGATATCATCGGCCCGTCCGGAACATTCATGCCCCTGCCTGACGCCGCCAAATGGCTGCTGTCTTTGGGAATGTTGTTGGGACGGTTAGAACTGTTCACCATCTTGGTGCTGTTCTGGCCGGCGTTTTGGCGTGCCTGATTCATTTCGCCCCATCGACATGATCGCCAAGCTGGTGGCCTTTGATACCACCAGCGCCCTGAGCAATTTGCCGCTGATCGATTTCGTCGCGGAATATTTGGATGGGTTCGGCGTTACCTCAGAAATCATTCCCGACCCCACCGGCAAAAAAGCCAATTTAGTGGCCACCTTTGGCAACGGCGAGGCCGAGGGTGGCATCATTCTGTCTGGGCATTCCGATGTGGTCCCGGTGAAGGGGCAGTCGTGGGATACCGACCCGTTCGAAGCCATTGAAAAAGATGGTCGGCTGTACGGGCGCGGCACCGCCGATATGAAAAGCTTTATCGGCGTTATTTTGGCGTTGGTTCCCGAATTTCTGGCAAAGCCCCTGACAACCCCGGTTCATCTGGCTCTGTCCTATGACGAAGAAGTGGGATGCTTGGGCGCCCCCAGTCTGGCGAAATCCATGGCCAATGGATCAGACGCCGCGCCAAATATCGTGATTGTGGGGGAACCCACATCGATGCGCGTGGTCACTGCCCACAAAGGGATCAGAGCCTTCCGCACCACCGTCACGGGGACCGAAGCCCATTCCAGCGCCCCGGACCAGGGCGACAACGCCATCATGCACGGGGCAAAACTTGTCGGATTTTTGCGTGGCCTGGCGCGAGATTTACGCGATTCAGGAGCCCAAGATCCGGATTTTGACCCGCCTTTTGCTTCCATCAATGTGGGGCGCATCGACGGTGGCACAGCGGTCAATATCATCCCACGGACCTGCGTGATCCATTGGGAGTACCGCCCCCTGCCCGGCACCGACGAAAACGAAATCATTGAACGGTTTCATGTCTTTACCCGCGACGAATGGCTGCCCGCCATTGAAGCCGAGAACGAGACCATCAAAATCACGACTGAGCCTGTGGCCCATGTACCGGCCTATCAGGCCGAGGCGAACTCGCCGGCAACGTCATTGGCTTTGGATCTTGCCGCCACCAATTTAACCGCCAAAGTTTCGTACGGCAGCGAAGCGGGGATTTTTCAGGGGGCGGGATTTTCCACGGTGCTGTGTGGCCCCGGAGACATCGCCGACGCCCATATCCCAAACGAGTCCATCGCCATCAGCCAGATCGATGCCTGCAACGCATTCATGGGCAGACTGATCACCCGAGCCCGGGCACCATGAACACCCCAAGTGACATAGAACCACGCTTGGCACAGATCCCGTGCCTGGAAGACATGATTGAGCGCATGATCACTACCTTGCCCATCGATCAGGGTCAGGCGTTTCGATTTTTGGATCTTGGGGGTGGCACCGGGACACTAAGTGAACGATTTCTGGATCACTTCAGCGAATCCGAAGGCGTTCTGATCGAAGCATCAGAATTCCAGCGCGAACTTGCCCAACAACGCCTTGACCGGTACGGGGATCGGATAGAATTCCTCGATGGGGATTTCGCCCGTGTTGACCTGCCCCGAGACTTCGATTTGCTGGTTTCCCTGGGACGGTTCCATCAGTTGGGGGACATCGAACGGCGGGGGATTTACCGCACGGCGTATTCAATTTTACGCCCCGGGGGCTTGATCACCATCGGCGACGAAGTCCACGGTTCCACCCCCCGATTAGAGGCCATGTACCGGTCGGTTTTGGCTGATGCCTCCCCGCCAAATGACGATGAGATTTTGGATTTGGAGCCTTCTAGCATCTTGAACGAGGGCCGCGAACCGAAGGGCATTTATTTGAACAACGACTTGGCCTGGTTGGCCACGGTGGGATTTCGCGATGTGGATATTTTTTACAAGAATTTGCGGTATGCGGTGTACAGCGGCCGCCGCCCGGTAGCGTCAGAGCACACGTTCAAAACTTTTCGATAATGTGGCTTCGCTATAGAAGCCCGTCGGCCATGTATTGGCTGATGTTGCGGACCATCTCAGCATCCAAATCCGCCAGCAAATCTTCGGTCAATTTGAAAAACAATTGATTACGCTCGTCCACGGAAATGCTTTCCGATGCGGTGCGCGATCGCATCACTTCTGTGCGCACGGAAGACGTCACGAATAATCCCCGGCGATATTCGATGGACACTTCCAGGATGGCTTCATAGCGGACATCTTGTTCATTGAAGAACAATCCCTCCACCCCTTTGCGCACCGGCAAATCAATCTGAACCACGCTGGCATTTTGGATGATGACGCGAACGCTGCCCGTCGATCCGGCAGCACCAATCCGCGCCGCAGCCCAATCCCTGGCCGCCCGCGCCGGAGAGGTCGGGAAAAGATGCTCGACGTTGGGGGCCGCCAAGGTCGGCCGGTATTCGTCGACAATCTCGATGGTCGCCGCGTCAAAGCGAATTTGCTCCAAATGGGCAAAGGTCAGGTCGGGGATGGCAGCAGGCACCGGAGTTTCGCAGGCGCCCAAGGCGACGAGGGATCCCATCAACATTGCCGACAGAGCAAGGGAATTAAACTTCATTGGGCGCTTGTCCTAGGGGGAATTTCCAATTGATCCGCCTCGAATACATATGTGCTGGCGCAAAATTCGCAAGTCACCGTGACTTTGCCATCCTCCAGCATGTCTGCCCGATCTTCGGCAGAAAATGAATGCAACATCGTATCGACTTTGTCGCGCGAGCACCGACATTGGGAGTCAACCCGCACCGGCCGATAGGCGCGCACAGGTTCGTTGGGAAAGATCTTTTTCAGCACGGTCTTTTGGGGTTCCGATCCATCCAGAAGGGCTGCCCGATCCATGCTGCCAATCAAAGCCAGGGCGTGGAACCAATCTTCGTTTTCGCGATCCAAAAACGGTGCCCCCTTTTTCGGCAACCGCTGAACCATCACGCCGCTGGCGCGCCACGGGGTGCCATCGCCACCGGTCCGGCCCACATCGACCCGCAAGGCCGCATCGAATTGCTCTGATTGGCGGAAATAGCCATGCATGCATTCCACCAATGTGGAGCCTTCCAGGGCCGTCACACCCTGGTACCGTTCACCCCCGGCCCCGGGGTCGATGGTAATGGCCAGATGGCCGGATCCCAGCAATGCCGCCACCGGGGTTTGATCCAAATCCGACTGGGCCAACGCCGCCACCTTTTCAGCGTCAAACCGCGCATACCCCCGTAACGCGGCCGGAGCAACGCGGGGGTCATCACCGCCTGGGGCCCGGTATTCCGCGATCATCATGGGCACCGGTCCATCGCTGGATGTGTGCAAGCTCAGCATCCCACGGAATTTGAATGCGCCGGCGGCGGCGGCACTGATCACCACCAGTTCACCCAACAGTTTTGCCACCGGTTCAGGATAATCATGGGATCCAAGAACCCCATCCACTCCATGGCCCAAGGTCACCAATCGCCCGTGAATATCTGAAGATTCGATCTGAAACGGCAGTACCAAATCGTCGGTGGAAATGTCCGTCGGCGGCGAGGTATAGGTCATCCGATTATAGTCATCCAAGACACCAATCCAGGATACCCATCTGAGCAAAGACGCGATTTTCTGCTTCGTCCCACACCACCGACTGGGGGCCGTCCAGAACTTCGTCTGTCACTTCTTCCCCTCGATGGGCGGGCAGACAATGCATGAAAATCGCATCCGCTTTGGCCGCCGCCATGACCTGGGCATTCACTTGATAGGCCTGTAACAACCCCCGGCGTTCATCGGCGTTTTTATCGCCCATGGACACCCAAGTATCGGCCATCACGCAATCAGCATCGGCCAAGGCTTCGGTCACGTCGGTTGTGACTTCAACGGCCGCCCCATTGGCATTGGCCCACGCCAAGACATCCGCACTAGGAGTCAATTCGGGCGGGCAAGCGATGCGCAATTTGAACCCAAATTTTGCCGCTGCATGCATCCATGACGTGACCATGTTGTTGCCATCGCCACACCACGCCAAAATTTGCCCGGCAATGGGACCACGGTGTTCTTCGATGGTCAGAATGTCGGCCATGACTTGGCACGGATGGCTGAAATCGGTCAGGCCATTGATCACCGGAACACTGGCGTGTTCTGCCATGTCCAACAAACTTTCGTGGGACGTTGTGCGCACCATGATCCCATCCACGTATCGGGAAAGAACCCGGGCTGTGTCGGCCACGGTTTCGCCCCGGCCCAGCTGCATTTCTGCCCCCTGCAGAACCAGTGTTTCACCGCCCAATTTGCGCATGGCCACATGAAAGGACACCCGGGTGCGGGTGGATGGCTTCTCGAAAATCATCGCCAACAGTTTGCCATCCAGAGGTGCCCCCGGAACGACCGCTGCCTTGCCAGCGGACCCGCGCCCAGCTTTCAGGCGCGCGGCGTTGGCGATGATGTCGGCCAAGGTGTCGGCCCCAAGCTGATCAAGATCGAGAAAATGCTTTGGTGCGCTCATGACCCAAGCTCTTTGCAAACGGTTTCTAAAATTGCGATGGCGTCTTCGACTTCGCTTTCGCTGGCGATTAATGGCGGCAATACCCGGGCAACGTTGCCACCCGCCGGGACCAGCAAAAGTCCATGATCCCGCGCCGCTTCGATGACCTGGGTATTCGGGACTTCGCAATGCAATCCGATAAGCAGACCGGTGCCGCGGACCTCGGAAAACACCCCTGGATACGCCGCCACCAAGCCGCTCAAACGCTGGTTCAGCGCCCCGGCGACCCGCCTGACTTGGTCTAAAAATCCGTCTTCAAGAACCACATCCAGCACCGCGTTGGCCACGGCCATGGCCAGGGGATTACCACCGAATGTTGACCCGTGGGTGCCTGGTGTCATGAATTTCGCCGCCGCGCTTGTGGCCAAACAGGCGCCAATGGGAAATCCACCGCCCAGGCCCTTGGCCAAGGCCATAACGTCGGGCTCAACCCCGTCCCATTCATGGGCGAACAGCCGCCCGGTGCGGCCCATGCCGGTTTGCACTTCGTCAAAAATCAACAGCAGACCGTTGTCGTCGCACAGGGTCCGCAGACCTTTCAGGAACCCAGGCGGCGGTGTGCAAATTCCGCCTTCGCCCTGGATCGGTTCGACCATGATCGCTGCGGTTTCTGGTCCGATTGCTTCGCTCGCGGCTTTCAGGTCGCCGAATTTCACTTGGTCAAAGCCATCGACGGTGGGACCAAATCCTTCCAAATGCTTTGGCTGGCCACCCGCGGCGATCGTCGTCAGTGTCCGCCCGTGAAACGCCCCTTCAAAGGTCAGCACCCGGAAGCGTTCCGGCGCGCCCTTGCCATAGTGAAACCGCCTGGCGATTTTCAGCGCGCATTCGATGGCCTCGGCCCCGGAGTTACAGAAAAACGCCTGGTCGGCGAACGATGCTGCCACCAGCCGTTCGCCCAAGCGTTCCTGTTCAGGGATTTGGTACAGATTTGACGTATGCCAAAGCTTGCCGGCCTGGTCGCGCAGGACTTCCACCAAATGGGGGTGGGCGTGGCCCAACGAATTCACCGCAACGCCGGCGGCGAAATCCAAATACCGACGGCCCTGAGTGTCGAATAAATACGCGCCCTCGCCCCGATCAAACGCAAGGTCGGACCGGGCGTACGTGGGCATCAACGGTGATGTCACAGCGGCCTCTCCAGACACCGGGTCATGGGCGGGGCGAAACCCGCCTGCGATCCAGAAAAGCGGCGGAGTATGTGGCGGGTATTGGGCCCTGTCAACGCACGGGTTAGCTTTTCAGCTTGTATCCGCGCACAAACATTTGGTGGCACAACACCCACAAAACGACGTTTACGGTGATCAAAACCGCAGCCCCTACCCAAAGATTGGAATCGGATATGCCCAACATGCCGTATCGGAACCCGTCGATGGCATAAAAGAATGGGTCGAATTGGCTGATGGTGATCCAAACGTCCGGCAAGTCGCGCACCGAATAGAAAGTCCCCGACAGAAACGCCAATGGGGTGATGACAAAATTTGTGACCGTCGCGATGTGGTCGAATTTATCAGCCCAAATGCCGGTGGCGAGCCCCACAAGCGACAGCATCAGGGATGCCGCCACGGCGAAAAACAGCGCCGCAAATGCGTGGGTCAGGCCCACAGAGGCAATGGGGGCCATGGCCACCACCACAATCACCGCCACCATCAACCCCCTAGTCGCCCCGCCCAGGGCATAGGCCGCCGTCAGCTCTGCTGGCGAGATCGGCGGCATCAAAACGTCCACAATGTTGCCTTGAATCTTTGAAATGATGATGGACGATGAGGTGTTGGCAAAGGCATTTTGGATCACCGCCATCATGATCAGACCGGGGACGATGAAATCCAGATATGACGCGCCCTGGACGGCGCTGACCCGATCGCCAAAAGCCAAGGCGAACACCGCCAGGAACAGCACCGCAGCAATGACCGGGGCGACGATGGTTTGCAGGGGAACTTTAAGGAACCGCTGCACTTCTTTGACGTATAACGTCCACGCGCCGAGCCAATTGACGGCGCCGAATTGTCGGGGCTGTGCTTCAATCATTTGCGGGCAATAAATCCAAAGGAATAATCATGACGGTCAAAATTTACCACAATCCGCGGTGCAGCAAATCCCGCAATACATTGGGGATTTTGCGTGATCGCGGGATCGAACCGGAAATCGTCGAATATCTAAAATCCCCGCCGACGGTCAAGGAACTGACCAAAATTTTGGCCTTGTTGGGGATGAAACCGCGTCAATTGATGCGCCGGGGCGAGAAAATCTTCAAAGAAAAAGGCCTGAACGATGACAGCCTGACGGACAAAAAGCTGGTCGCTGCCATGGTTGCCGACCCAATTTTGATCGAGAGGCCCATTGTTTTGGCGAACGGCAAGGCGGCCCTGGGTCGGCCACCGGAGTCCGTGATCGACATTCTGTGATGGGAATTTTCCAATTTTTCGACAAGATGAGCCCGTTTACGGGATTTTAACCCTGTCGTTCTTTTATAGTAATGTCTGCAAGACACCGTATAAGAGATTGAGATTTTTGATTAAATTTGTAGAACCGGGCATCAAGTTCTGGCCCGGACACAGGAACCATGGCTGACGACCAGAAAAAATCCTGGATCAGAGCGATTTTCGCTCCGTTGATGCCGATGTACCGCGAGGTCGTTACGGCATCGCTGTTCGTCAATTCGTTGGCGTTGGCGGTGCCGATTTTCACCATGCAGGTCTTCGATCGGGTCGTCCCGGCGGAAGAGGCCGGAATCCCGCACTATTTAAGTCGGCTATTTGCCGAATTTCGCGCCTAACTCATTGTGATTGTTGACTTAATTCCGATTTAGGGGCGAAATTACCGACCGACCGTTCGGTTTAATGTGACGATGTCACAAACACCTCTGTTATTGGGCTTATTGGGCCAAGGTGACCATTGGCCCGTTTATTGGGCCAAGGTGACCATTGTGGTGGCGACCTTGGAAAACGCCTGGGCCCGGGCCCAGGGGTCGGTGATTGATTGGGCTTGGGCCTGGGCGCGGGATAGCAGACTTCCGGCGTCTCTATCATTTCCCGCGATCCCTGAACGAATGGCACCGTTGGCCAAGACCCAGGTTCGATCCAAGGCACTGGGTATCGACGCCACCAATGCGTAGTACCGGGCTGCTGTTCGGGCGGCGCTGATCCTGTCGCCCCCATCGGATTGGGCCACGGCCACCGCCCAAAGTGCTTCGGCCTGGACCCGGGCGTCTGGGATCGCGTTCACGGCCTCCAATGCTTCGGCGGCTCGTCCAAACGTCACCATCGCAATTGCCACAGCGTTGATGGCGTGGGATCGGGCATAGGATTGTTTGACATCGATGGCCATGGCGTCCGCCATCGCGGTGTCCAATGTGCCGTTGGCGACTTCCTCAAAACCCGCCGCTGCTTGAACCGCCGCAACCTGGGTTAGGGTCACCGCCCGGTATCGGGATTCAATAATCTCACCGGCATAAAAATTCGCGGCGTCGAACTGACCATGGGCGGCGGCGGCGGCCGCCAGGGCGGTAAAGACCGGTCGCCGGTCGCTATCTGATTGCAGGGTTTCAAGAATTTCCAAGGCTTCCGGCACCCTGCCAAATTCGGCATAAGCGACCGCGACCCCACTGGCCCCGGGTTTGAACCCATCGTCGTCCAAGGCCTCGATCCGGGCTGCGGCCTCTGCCAATATTTCACCAGACAAGGTGGCCAAGACCTGGTCCGTGCCATCGTCGGTTTGCCGCCACACATCCGTTGCCAGGCCCGCCAAGAATTGGGCTGGGATCCGGTCGGCCGCCAAGGTCCGGCTAAGTTCCAATATTTCCTCCACCACCAATTCCAAGGCCTGACGATCCTTGGTCGCCGCCATGGCCCCAGCAACATCCGCCAAAGCCTTTGCCCGCGCCCAGGGATCCGGGATGACCCGCGCCGCCAATAATCCCTGATCCACCGCCCCGGTGCGCGCCTGGGCCGTCGCCATGTTACCCAAGGCAACAATGATCAGCCGGGGGTCACCAATACGCGCCGCCGTTTCCATGGCTGACGCCACCAATCCGGCCTGGGCTTGGACCACAACAATTTCACCCAGCACCCAATCCCGGAAGCGATCGCGGTTCACTGCTATGGCACTGTTCAAGGCCTCGGTCAGCAAGCACTCGGCATCTGGGTTGGCAAAACATTGGGACGCGTCCCGCGCCGGGTCCGCCCGTTCGTCGTCGAAGTTCGCCTCTAACAATGCCCGGGTTTCCGGCTGGGCCATCAACGCCTGTTCCGCCACATCAATTTGTCCCGTGCGGATGCGTTCCACCTTTTCCCCAAGCTCGATGGCGCGCCCGGTGAATTCAATGTGATCCAACAAGGCCTCCGACACCCGACCATCGTCCTCCAGTCCAGAGCGCCGCTGATAAGCTTTGATTGCCTCAAGGGTGTCGTCATTCATGCGCCCGTCGGTGGGCCCATCGTATTCGCCCAATTCCGTCAACAATTCTTGTGCCCGCTGAACCAACGGGCTGGGGGCCAAGATGTTGAGGGTTTGAAATTCGCCAATTAACGCGGGCGGCAGTGCGGCGTTGGTTTTGGGCGCAATCGTGGCCGTCACGGCCACCAGGATCAGTGTGGCAATGGCCGTCCGCAGTCGGACGCCAATTGGTGGCTCATTTTTGGAAGGGAACCACATACAGGTCCCAATATTTGGCCTTTAAAGCGTCGGCGTTTTGCCGATCGATGCGGCTCATGACGCTGCGTACCGAGTCACGCAAGCGTTCCGCTTTGGCAAGGCCCTGGTCGGCGGCAATGGATGACCACGCATAGGCCTCCACCACGTTTTGCAAAATACCTTCGCCCGAATCGAACAGGATCGCCATGGCCAGCTGGGCCTCCGCCATGCCGTTTTCAGCAGGCAGACGGTACCAAACTCCAGCAGCCATATCGTCCTGGTTTACCCCGCGACCGAAATCATAAATCACCCCGACGGTATAGGAGGCTTCCAAGTTCCCGGCCTCTGCCAGGGGCAACAGGATTGCCAACGCCACCGCGTAGTCCTCGGAATCGAACGCCGCCAAACCATCGTCGATTGGCGCGGCTGCCGCCCCGTGACCAAGCCCGATTGTGGCGATGGCCGCCGCCACCGTGGCCGCAAACCTGGCCGCAATGAATGTCCGCCTAATTCCCATGGGGTCAGTATGGCCGACCGGGGGAGATGGGGCCACAGGGCCCGAGGGGATAGCCACGGATCGGTGATCTGCCAGCGATCGAGCGCTCAAGCTTCGATGCCGCCCTCGTCCATGTGCACATAGGCCAAGACCATATCGCGCAGGGTGACGATGCCGACCAATTTGCGATCGTGGTCCACCACCAAACCCCGGGACGCGCTAAACCGGCTGAGCAAGCGCACGGCATAGCGGATGTCCATCTCAACGGGCACCGTCAGCACTGGCTTGACCATGATTTCGTAGACATCGACCCGGTCCATGGAACGGCCCTTGGCGATGACTTCCCGGGCGATGTCGGTGACGGTCAACAAGCCCAGTTCATCCGAATCGTCACGGCGTTCGATGACCAACGAACTGACGCCCAGTTCGTGCATGATGGACATTGCCTTGCGCACCGGCAGCATGGGATCCACCAGATGAACGCTGGTCTTCATCACCTGGCTCACTTGTACGTTGGGAATTGTTGTCATATCTCGCCTTCGATTTCATGGAACAGGGTGTTCAGTTGGGTTTTCAAGCCAACCGCGTCTTCGATGTTGATTTGAAACGCGATGCCAGCGCCATGCTCCTCGTTAAATTTTCCGGCCAAAGCAATGTGTTCCAATATTTCTCGGCTTTTTTGCTCGGCCACCAGAAACAGCAACAAGTCGCGCTGGCCAGATAGATCCAAGCCCATAAAAGATTTTTCGGGGGTCAGTCCTTCGCCCCTGGCCGAGGTAATGATGGTGCAGCCGGTGGCGCCTGCGTCACGGGCGGCATCAACAATGGTGTTGGTGTGGTTGTCGTCCACCAACGCCATGATCAATTTAAATCTCATTCCGTACTCCTTTTCTCTCTAGCCAGCCGCTGGCGCCAAGCCGTGATTTGAGCATAGCTCATGACCGCAATGATCGGGCACAGGCTGGCGAATGCAATGAGCCCGAAGCCGTCCAGCAGCGGACTGCGGCCCGGGATTGTGGATGCCAAACCCAGACCCAAAGCCGCCACCAATGGCACGGTGACGGTGGAGGTGGTGACCCCGCCGGAATCGTAGGCCAGCGGAATGATCATCCGATCGGATCGCAGGGTTTGAACAATGACGATGAGGTAGCCAACGATGATGTACCAATGGAGCGGCGTGCCGGTGACGATGCGGTAGGTGCCCAACGCCACACCAAATGCCACGCCGATGGCGACAGAAATGCGCAAACCCCAAACGCCGATGCCTCCGCCGGACACTTGGTTGGCTTTGATGGCCACGGCAATCAGCGACGGCTCGGCAATGGTGGTGGCAAAGCCAATTGAAGCTGCGAACACATAGACCCAGCCGTAGTCTTGCCAGCGCACAACGTCCGGCACGTCCGCTTCGCCATATAAAAATGCGGGGTCGGTGAGCTGTGTCGCCATGATTTCCCCCATGGGGAACAATGCCAGCTCCAACCCCACCAAGAAGAATGTCAGACCCAGAACAACGAAAAAGAATCCCATCGCAATGCCGCGCAAATTCGACAACGGTTTGCGGATGACCAAATACTGGAACCCGAAAATGACAACGGCAATGGGGATCACGTCGCGGATGGTCAGTAAAAACGTGACGCCCAAGTGAAGGATCAAATCAACCATCGTTCACGCCACCAAGTTCCAGACCATGCCGAAGCCCATGACGAAAATCATCGGCGTCAGGCTGGCAAAGGCGATCAGGCCAAAGCCATCGGTCATGGGGTTTCGCCCGCGAATGGATTGGGCCAAGCCGACACCCAACGCTGTCACCAGGGGCACGGTGATGGTCGATGTGGTGACGCCTCCGGAATCGTAGGCAATGCCGATGATTTCGGCAGGTGCCAAAAAGGTCATGGCGACGACCATTACGTAGCCACCAATAATCAAATAATGGACCGGCCAGCCTTTTAGTATTCGGAACACCCCGGCCACCAGGGCGATACCCACGGACACCGCCACGGTGGCGCGCAAGTAGAACGCGTAGGTGTTTTGGGCTTCCGGGTTGTCGGCAACAACGCCAGCGGAGGCAGCAACCTTTGCGGCCTCCGCCGCCACAGCGATCAACGCCGGTTCCGCCGCAGTGGTGCCGAACCCCAGGGCAAAGGCAAAGGTCAGCAGCCAAAACAGGCTGCCCTTTTTGGCCAAGGCCACGGCCATGGCCTCACCGATCGGAAACAGCGCCAGTTCCAGACCCTGGATGAACAGTGTCAGACCCAACAGCACCAGCACCACGCCGATTAGAATTTCGCTGAAATTGGGGATCGGTTGTTGCAGAACCACCAATTGGAAAAACCCGACCACCACGATGATCGGGGCCAGGTCACGCACCGACCCAACAATCAGCATCAAGAACCGCACGACGTTTGACTGCATCAAACCAAGCCACTACGACGCTGAAGATCGACCGCCTCAAGGGCTGCCTGAACTGTGGGACAAGTCGTGCGCACTCTGTCAAAATCTTTTCGCGACAGTTTGTAAACCGCGCACGGAGTGACCGCCCGGCAAGTAGCGGTCCGGGCCACACCGCGCAACAACGCCATCTCGCCAAAAAAGTCCCCGGCGATCAGAGTAGCCACATCCTGTGAACCACCACCGGAATTTTTGGAAACCCGCACCACACCCCGGGCAATCAGATACAAGGATCGGTCCTTGCTGCCCTCAACAATCAGGGATTGCCCGGCGGGGACCGTGAGCAGTCTCAAGGGCTTGATGACCCGGTCCACTTCCGCCGCCGGGGTGTCGGCAAAGAACGGCACCTTGCGCAGTAATTCCGACGGCTCGATGCGCAGGTGCTTGGTGTCGCTTCCGCGCAGACTTCGGCTTTCCGCCGCCAGTTCCTTTAGCATGGCTTCGGCCACCGCCTGGGGGATCGACCCTGACTGTACCTGGGCTTCGATGATTTCCCGTTCCGCCAAAATCACCAGGCGCTCGGCCAAGCGTTCCTGCATGGCGTCAACAAATTCCGGGAATTGTTCCGCCAACCCGTCGATGCGTCCGCGCGCAGAGTCCCGCCAGCCTTCGTACAGTACCCGCACTTCGGCCACCAAATCGGCGGGAGTGGACTCGGCAAAGGCAAAATTGTCCAAATCTTCTAGCACCCCGGTGCTGCCCTGGTATCGGCCCCAATCTTCTTCGTAATCAATGATGATATAAAAGCGCCGGATCCGATCGGCCAAGGCCCCCAGCAACGGTAGACGGCTGGTGGCCCCCGCCGCCATTATACGGATCGGTCGGGACCAGAACGACCACAGGGTCGTCCCCGGCAATTTCCCGTCGTTGCGCAATACGGCGATCTGGGTGTCCACCGAAAGGCATAACTCGCGGTAGGATGGCTCGGAAAAATGGCCCTTGGTGAACAGGTCGTAATAGATCTGCTTTTCCGCCAGAAACACCCGACCCATCAACAATCGGCGTTCTTGATCGCGATCAAATTCTCCACGCCGCAGGTTTTTCAGATCACTTTCAAGGTCGTCGATCCCGTTGCCCAAGCGTGCCTCGATTTTTTCGCCAATGCGGGCCGAAAACAGCCCGCCCTTTTGCAGGCCGGGGATGCGGGCGGCGGCCCGGTGTTTGGCCGACAGCATGCCTTCGGTGCGCGCAACTTTGTCCTCTAATTGCAGGCGATCCAGCCCCAACCAATGGACCAACATCCCCACGGTCAGGCCCTGGACCACCAATGTGAACAGCACCACCCCCATGACCACGGCAACGAAAATTTCGGCCTGTGGGAAATCCCCAAGGCTTAAAGCCAACGCCAAACCGATGGCACCGCGCAGGCCGCCCCAATACATCACCGCCTGGTACGGAACGGTGATCTTTTCAGCGTTGGGCAATCGTCCGGCCAATGGGATTAGCCCAAAGGTGACCACCGCGCGGGAAATCAGCATGGCCAAAATCACCCACGCCAAGATATCCAACGAACCAACCAAGGCCCCCAGATCGACCCGCAGCCCCACCAGCAAAAAAATCAGCGCGTTGGCGACAAAGGCCAGATATTCCCAAAAGCTATCAAGATATTCGGATACCGCTGCCGAAATTTTCGCCCGACCCCAACCGCCGATGGTCAGGCCAGCTGCCACCGTGGCCATGACCCCGCTCACATGGAAAACTTCTTCAGCGATCAAAAATGATGCATAGGCCAACACAGTCGTCAGAGAAATTTCGATGAACGGGTCGGTTTCCACCCGCCCCAGCAACCAGCCGAACGCCAGCGCCAAGATCCAGCCCACCAGCGCGCCGCCCAAGAAGACGCCTAAGAACGTGCCGATGCTGAGGAAAGCCTGGGCCGGGCTGAACACATAGCCCCCGGCGGCAATCCCCAACAAAATCCGCGCCAGCACAATCGCCGTGGCGTCGTTGAACAGGCTTTCGCCTTCCACCAAAACTGTCAGACGCAAAGGCGCCCCCAATTTGCGGAACAACGCCACAACGGCGACGGGATCGGTGGCGCTGAGAATTGATCCCAATAACAATGCCGCCGGAAGATCCAATGGCGTCACCAGCCAAATAATCAGGCCGATGATTCCGGTGGACAGCAGCACGCCGGGGATCGCCAGGGTCAGCACCGGCAGCAAATTTTGGCGCAATTGGCGGGCATCCAAATTGAATGCGGATTCAAATAATAACGTCGGCAAAAAGACGAACAGAATGATTTCCGGCGACACCCCGTATTGGCTGAACGGTGCCAAACTTTCCGGGCCGTAATCCAGGAGCACCCCCAAGGCCACGCCCACCACCACCAAGCCAACGGAGAACGGCTGGTCAATGCGCTTGGTGAACGCCAACGTTGCTGCAGCAATCAGCAAAAGCGCCGCCACGGCGCCAACAACTTCGGGGAGGTGAAAGCCAGTTTCCATGGGCACTTTCGACCGCGTTGATCATCTCGCTTGGGCACGCCAATCTGCCAGCGATCAGGCTTGCCGCCGCTTCAATTATTTGTGCGCCCGCCTGGGGCCGACCGATAGTCGGGTATACCCCTATGGGATGCTTCCCAAAGATATAGACGTCAAAGGCCCTTGAGCCAGCGCAACTGCCCCTTGCCCACGCCACCCCGGCCATCGGATACTTTCGCTTATGACCAGAACCGTCGCTTTGATGGCCTTGATGATCGCGGTGTTCGTGGGGGGCTATTTCGCCACCACCCGCGACCAAGCAGGGCCCCCTGAGCAATTGGCCCAGCAGTCGGCAATTGTGGCCGATGTTCCAGCCACCACCGAATGGGACATCACAATGGCTGCAGGCAACGCCGCGTTGGCCGACGGTAACGTTGGCGAAGCCGGGCGGCAATTTTCGTTGGCGATCGCCCTGACCCAGGGCCAGCCCCCGTACCCAAAAATGTCCTTGGCGCTTTCAGGCCTGGGCGCTGTGTACCGCGATCAAAATCGGTTGGCCGAGTCAGAAGAAACCTATGTGCGCGCCCTGGCCATCACCGAGGACGCCGTTGGATTGATCCATGCAGATGTCGCCACCGTGCTGATGGGTTTGGCCAAAACCGTCTATTGGCGCGCCCGGGATGTGGAAGCCGAGCATCTGTACGACCGTGCTTTGGATATCCGCATGGAAGTGTTCGGCGAGATTCATTTGTCCGTGGCCGAATCCCTAGAGGCCCTGGGCGACGTGTATCAGGCCAACGCGATGGAGGTGGACGGCGACGTGGTGTTTTGGGAGGCAGCGGAAATCCGCAGAAAGCTAGCGGAGCGTCAGGCCCCCTGACGGGGAAGTTTCCAAGCGGCGATCAACGTGGCAGCGGCAAACGCGGCTGAAAAAAGTGCGTTGTATCCGGCCATGGAAACCCCAAACATCGACCAGGGGATTTGATCACAGGCGACGAACTCGGTGGCCAACAGCTGCGCCCGCATTTGTTCCGGCGTCAGGGTGGGGTCGAGGGGCGGCACGTGGCATCCCGCGAACCCTTGCCACCAGCCTTGTTCCACCCCCACATGAAACCCGGCGATGATCGATCCGCCCATGAACGATAGCCCGGCCATGGCGATCGCGGCTCTCAGCAATTTTGGCGTGCTCTTCATCAAGCCGAATCCGGCCAGGGCAAATGTGAATGCCGCCACATAGGCCCACCGTTGATAGATGCACAGCACACAGGGCAGCAGGCCGCCCCAATATTGGGATGCCAGAGCGGACCCCAATGCGCTGGCGCTGATCGCCATAATCAAAGCCGGGACCATGGCCGGACGATCCAGGATGCTTTGAAAAATTGACTTGATCATTGGCCGTGCCAACCGGTTATAACGGGGCCAGAGCCCTATCGTACCCTGGTATCGGGAGTGATCAACGATGTTACGTCTGACTGCAATGATCTCCGGCGTCGCCCTGGGGCTACTATTTTCTGGCGCGGCCCTTGGCCAGCCGGCTATCCCCGCCAACGCAATGACCGAGCGGGTGTTGGGCAGCCCCGACGCGGAAATTACCATCGTCGAATATGCCTCGCTGACCTGTCCCCATTGCGCAGCGTTTCACGTCGAAACTTTGCCGCGCATCAAATCCGAATTTATCGAAACCGGGATTGTGCGGTTCGTTTATCGGGATTTCCCCCTGGATCAATTGGCGTTTTTCGCGTCGATTCTGGCGCGCTGTGGGCCAGAGGACCAATACTTTGACCTTCTAAACACCCTGTTCACCCGCCAAGAGGAATGGGCCCTTGCCGAAGATCCGATCGCCGCGCTGATCGCAATTGGCGAAGGGGCGGGCATCCCCCAGGAAAATTTCGAAGCCTGTACCGCTGACGAAACCCTGACCGGGTATGTGTTGAAAATGCGGTCTGACGCAGAACAAGCCGGTCTGGTCGAATCAACACCCACCTTCGTTGTCGGCGACATTTTGGTGTCTGGAGCCCTGCCTTTTGATGAATTCACAGAGGTCATCGATCAGGCCCTTGACCGGGCGAGCGGGATTTTTGACGACGATCAAAAGTCCGGGGGCATCCCACCGTGGGCATACGGGGTCGGATTTATTTTGTTGGCTGGTGCTTTCCTGCTGTTTCGGCGACGCCGTACTTAACGCCTGCCCGCCAAACGGCAACCAGCCATCAGGGTAGAACCCCAAGGTTTGCCGAACAGACGCACCCGTGGTGCAGAATTTGAAAATTGGCGCGCCCGGGAGGATTCGAACCCCCGACCCCCAGATTCGTAGTCTGGTGCTCTGATCCAGCTGAGCTACGGGCGCATTCACACGGCAGAAATCGGCTTCTAACGCGCGAGGCCGGGACGGTAATGAATATCCCGGGGGTAGGCAAGGCGCTGTTTTCGTGGTGAATTGCGCCCCGCGTGACGGAACAGGTGGTTTCCAGGGGCTCGAATTGTACCTTGTCGGCCCAGTTTGGGTTGTTTAGGATCAGCTTCGCTGACTAATCGTTTGAATAATCGGCAAAAATTTGCGTGAACAATCGCGCGGCGACAGGGGTTTCCAGTTTTTTCCTTCTTGGTCGGGGCAGGCCTGTTGACTGATAAACTTTCTCAGAACCAAAGGTGATTCGGGCCATGCTTTTCCAAAAATCACGGATAGCCGTCCTTGGATCGGCGTTGTTGGTTTCAGGCTGCTCCTTTGCCTCGGAATCCTTGTTCCCATTTTTTGGCGCAGACGATGATGACATGCAGGTGGCAGCGGTCGCACCGCCCGCCGCCCAGGCCACGACGCCTGATTTGGCACCGCCGGCCCCACCGGCATTGGGGGCAACGGTGTTTGTGCCGACGGCCGTCACCCAGGCAACGTCAACCGGCACCTTTGTGGGCCAAAAAGTCGCCCAGCACCGATCCGAATTGGTTTCGTTACAGTCCACAATTATTGGCCGTAACCAACAGCTGCAAGTCGCCCGCCAGAAAACCACCGAAGATTCCCAGCGTTACCATGGCACTGTGGCCGCCATTAATACCCGGCTGCAATTGGGCACCACCCCCGGCAATCCCGTTTTGATCAGCCAGTGGCGCGCTGCCCAGTTGGAATTAGAGCGCCTGAGCCAGGACGTATCCGAACTGAACGGACTGGCCAACGAAGTCGCTGCCGATTCCGCAATGGCCGCCTATTTGTTGGGGGCCGCCCGGGCTACCTATGGCTTGGCCGGTGCCATCGACGAAGATCATCGCCAACTGGCAATTCTGGAAGACGAAACCAATCGCACCGTGGTGCTGATCGATCGGCTTCTGAACGAGCTTAGCGAAGACATCAGCCGCCAGACTTCGTACCTGGGGTCTGAGCGTCGCAACCTTCAGACCATTTCACTGGCCATTCAAAATGGCGAGATCATGGGCGCGAATTTGTTTAACCGGGCATTCGCCAATGCCGCTCCCGCCGGATTGGGTGGCGTCGCTGGCCCGGCCGGTCCGGCCCAGGTCACATCAAGCGAGCAGCCACTGGTGGTGATCCGCTTTGATCGCGCCGATGTGCAATATCAACAGGCCCTGTACAACGCATTGTCAGCGGCTTTGGAACGCAGGCCTCAATCGTTCTTCACCCTGGTAGCGGTCGCCGCTGGTCAGGGCACGGCAGCCGAAGTTGCCTTGAACGTATCGAAGTCCATCAAGAACGCCGACGAAGTGGTGCGGACCATGGCCAACATGGGCCTGCCCGCCGATCGTCTGCAGATGTCTTCGACCACATCCCCGCAGATTTCGGTCAACGAAGTTCGGATTTACGTCCGCTAGTCATTGGTCCAGCTAACGGCTGCCATGTCGTTGATGAACATGGGCCAGTTCTGCCACAGGCCGTTGATACCGACCTTGGCCACCCCCACCTTCGCCAGTTCAAACAGATAAACGTTAACCGCGTTGTCGGTCAGCATGTGCTGGGCGGCGCGCCATTGGCTGTATTGGTCATCCGTGTCGGTGGCGCGGTTTGCCGCCGCCATGATGGCGCGAAATTCCGGGCTGTCGTACTGAAAATAATAATCGGGGTCGGCATAAATGCTGATGTCCAAGGGCTCAACATGACTGACGATGCTCAGGTCATAATTGGCTTCTGCGTACACCACCTCTAGCCACGTGGCCCATTCCACCGGAATAATTTCCACGCGAATGCCCACCTGGGCCAATTGGGAGGCAATAATTTCGCCGCCGCGGCGGGCGTAATTCACCGGCGGCAATTGCAATGTCAGATCCAGGCCATCGGCGAACCCGGCGTCTGCCAACAGCGCCCGCGCCCGATCAGGGTCAAACGCGTACTGGTCGGTCAAATCCACATAGGCCGGATGGTGAGGGGCGAAATGGGTGCCAATGGGCACACCGAAACCGAATTCTGCCCCATCAATAATCGCCTGGCGATCAATGGCGTGGGAAATCGCTTGGCGCACGACCAAATTATCTAGCGGCGCCCGGGCATTGTTCATGGCCAAGATTGTCTCGCCCTCGGTGTTGCCCACCAAAACCTGAAAACGGTCGTCGGCCTGGAATTGGCCAACGGATTCCAGCGCACTCATGCGCGGGAACACATCAACGTC